>JAGBGW010000142.1 GCA_017935825.1 Clostridia bacterium | reverse complement strand
AGGCACGATTTCACTGCAGCTTGCAAAGCTGCAAGCTGCCTCATACTTCTTCAAATCCCTGGGAATAATGAGAGCGTTCGATGGCATCGATGACACGTGCAATGCGAAGTGCATCGCCGAAGTCGGGGGTGGAGTGGGTGCCGTTCAAAATGGCGGAGTAGAATGCATAGAACTCATTGGCGAAGCTGTCCGCCCAGCCCAGCTGATGACCCACGGGCCAGCGAAGACCTGCGTAGGGGTGTACGCCCTCTTCGGTGACCTGAATGGTGCGCCAGCCCTGCAGTGCACGGGGTGCGGTGGCATCGAAGTACTGAAGCTCATTGAGCTTCATCAGGTCAAAGGAGATTGCGCCCTTTTCACCATCGATCTCAAATCTGAGACCGTTCTTGTTGCCGGTGGCAAAGCGGCTTGCTTCCAGCGTGCCGATGGCGCCGCATGCAAATTCAGCCGTGGCGCAGAATGCATCATCCACGTCCACAATGCCCATTTGTCCCGACCCGTCCGCTTCTTTTACAATGCCTTCGCCCTTGTCGGCTGCAAGGGGGCGTTCTTTTTTGAAGGTCTGCATGGTGGCTGCCACGCGGGTGATGTCGCCGCAAAGATACAGCGCCAGGTCGATCAGGTGGCTGCCGATGTCGCCCAGTGCACCTGCACCTGCCTTATCCTTCTGGAATCGCCAGGAGAATGCGCCGTCGCCCATGCCCCAATCCTGCGCATAGACGCCGCGGAAGTGATACAGGTCGCCAAGAAGACCCTTTTTGATCATCTGTGCTGCAAGGCGCACGGCGGGCATGTAGCGGTAGTTGTGTGCGACCTGATGCACCATGCCGCTTTCACCTGCCGCATAGGCAAGGGCTTCTGCTTCCTGTACGGTGGGGGTGAGGGGCTTTTCGCAAAGCACATGCTTTTTGCAAAGCAGCGCCGCCATGGACTGATTGAAATGCTCATACACGGGGGTGCAGATGTGGAATGCATCGATGTCGTCGCGGACGATCAGGCTCTGGAAGTCGGTGGAATATTCCTTGAATCCCAAAGTCTCTGCCATCTGCTTTGTATGTTCTTCGTTGACGCCGCAAAGTACAGTCTTTTCAACCACAGCGTCCAGATCGAAGAAGCGGTTCAAGTCGTCAATGCCTGCAGCATGTGCGCGGCCCATAAAGCGGGTGCCGACCACTGCGGTGCGGATGATTTTCGTCATAATGTAATACCGTCCTTTTATTTTGATGGGGGAATTGAAAACTTTTCTCATGCGAACAATTCTACAAAACAAAAGAGAATCCTTCCATTTATTATAAAAAACGAAGACGAAACATAAAAGAAAACAGTTGCGAAGAGATTTTCCTTGTGATATACTATTTTAGTATCTAGTCTGAAGGGAGATCATTCCAGTGGTTGCTGTTGAAATTATTCTGACGATTCTGTTGTTCCTCGTTGCTGTTGCTCTTGTGGTTGTTATCACCATGCAGGAAAGTGCACAGCAGGGTGCCGGCGCTCTTTATGGCGGCACGACCGATCTTCTTGGCAAGAACCAGTCCAAGAGCAAGGAACAGAAGCTGGTCAGCTACACCCGTATCCTGGGTGTTGCACTGATCGTCATCGCAATTGTGATGATGCTTGTGCAGAAGATCGGCTAAGTCGGTTGAAATTGCATAAAAAAGGCGGGTTTCTTTGGATACCCGTCTCTTTTTTTCTGTGAGGAAACAAGCGCAAGAATAAAAAAGCAAACACGGTATGTCAATGCATTTTTGTTTTCATTCGTAACAGGAGGTATGTTCTGTAATGGCTTTAAGTGAATTTGAAGTAAAGCAGCTTGCACAAAGCTTGCATGATATCGTCCGCGACAACCGCCGCGGCATGACCCGTGACGACCTTTTTGCCGCCATGGGTGTAAGAAAAAACGACAGGAACGTTTCGGAGGCAATTGATTTTGCACTCAACACCGCGCGCCTTGTCAAAAAAGATCAGTTCTTCTGCACCCCCCGCATGGTGGGCAAAATGCGCGGCAATCTTTCCCGTTCGCCCCGCGGCTTCGGCTTCTGCGGTGACGGTCAGGGCGATGATATTTTCATTCCCCCCAATGCACTGGCAGGCGCCATGCATGGCGACGAAGTGCTTTGCACCATCCTGCCGCCCAAGTTCAACGGCAAGGGTCCCGAAGGAAGGGTGGAGCGTGTCATCACGCGAAACACCAAGTACGTGGTGGGTACCGTCGATCTTGTGGGTCGCGCACCCCGTCTGATCCCCGACGAGCCCAAGCTTTGCGATGCCATCTTCATCGATTCCAGATTCCTTGGCAAGGCAAAACATGGCCAGCGTGTGGTGCTGCAGATGCGCACCTATGCCGAGGGCAACATGCCTGCCTACGGCATGGTCTGCGAAGTGCTGGGCGATCCTCGTGACAAGGGCTGCGACATCACTGCGATTCTTCGTTCCCACGGCCTGTTTGAAAAGTTCCCCGACGAGGTCAAGCGCGAGACCGCACCGCTGTATGGCGCAACGGTTTCTGCCGAAGAAAGAAAGGGTCGCGAGGACTTCCGTGATCTTTTCACCGTCACCATCGACGGTCGAGATTCCAAAGACTTTGACGATGCCGTCAGCATCGAGTATGTGGCGGAGGACGTCACGCGCCTCTACGTCCACATCGCTGACGTTTCTCACTATGTGCGCGAGGGCACCGCGCTCAATGCGGAAGCCTTCAAGCGCGGCACCAGCGTCTACCTGCCCGACCGTGTCTGTCCCATGCTGCCCGAGGAGCTTTCCAACGGCATCTGCTCTTTGAACGCAGGTGTGGACAGACTTACCCTCACCGCCATTTTGGATGTGAATGACAAGGGTCGCGTTATCGGTTCCGAGATTTGTCAGGGTGTGATCCGCGTTGACCGCCGTTTGGTCTACGAGGATGTCACCGCTTACCTTGAAGGAAAGAACCATCCCTACACCGATGACGATGTGCTGTGTCAGAATCTGACCGTCATGGGCGAGCTGGCAGCAAGACTCCACCGCGTGCGCCAAAAGCGCGGCTGTGTGGATTTTGATTTGAGCGAAAGCGCCATCGTGCTGGACGAGCAGGGTCATACCGTGGACGTCTACGCAAAGCAGGTGGGTGTTGCCAACGGCATGATCGAGGAATTCATGCTGCTGGCAAACGAAGCTGTTGCACAGTTCCTGGACGATCTGGAACTGCCCGGCATCTTCCGCGTGCATGAGACCCCCGATCCCCAGAAGATCAAGGATTTTGCCCAGTACATTGCACTGTTTGGCTTTAAGTTCCCGCCCATCCGCAAGGAAGTTACCCCCAAGCACCTGCAGCAGGTGGCAATCGATGTGGAACACAGCGATGCTGCATTTGCCATCAACCGCATCATGCTTCGCTCCATGCAGAAGGCCCGCTATGCCGCAGAGGACCTTGGCCACTTCAGCCTTGCGCTGAAGAACTATTGCCATTTCACCTCTCCCATCCGCCGCTATCCTGACCTGATGGTGCACCGCGTGCTGACACTGCACCTGACGGGGCAGATCAATGAGGAAAACTACGATCGCCTTTCCCGTCAGATGCCCGAGGTGGCAGAGCATTGTTCTAACCGCGAGCGCAACGCCATGGAAGCAGAGCGCGATGCAGTGGATCTGAAAAAGTGCGAATACGTCCGCGACCATCTGGGCGACATCTTCGATGCCGTCATCAGCGGTGTCACCTCCTACGGCTTCTATGCCGAAATGGACAACACCGTGGAAGGTCTGGTACGCATCGGTGCACTCAACGGCGAGTACATCTACGATGAAAAGCGGGTGCTTCTGATGAACAACCGCAATCGCAAGACCTTCCGCATCGGCGACCGCGTGCGTGTCATCCTTGCCGCCGCCGACCTTGTCAACCGCACCATCGATCTTGGCTTGGTGGAAGATGAGGACTAATTGAAAAATGAAAGGCTTCCCCTTGAGGGGAAGCTCCCGCGTCAGCGGGTGATGAGGTGGAAAAGCAGGAAAACCAACCGCAGCAACACCTCATCAGTCACCTTCGGTGACAGCTTCTCCTCCAAGGAGAAGCCTTTTTTCATTCGTTCAAAACTTTCTGTTGCACACCAATATAAGGAACGTGTATCATGATAGTAACTTATTTTCGGAGGTAAAACCTATGCCTTATGTACAAATCCGTGTATCTGTGCCGCTTCAAAAGGAGCAGATCGAAAAACTGGCTGCAGAAGCCATGAATTCCATCAGCCTCATCCCCGGCAAATCCGCACCCGTCACCATGGCAGAAGTCATCGACGACTGCAATCTGTATTTCGGTACCACCGACGGCGGCCCCTGCGCCATGGTGGATGTGATGGCAAACAACAGCCCCGATGCAGAAGCGCTGAAGGCTTATTCCAGGCATATGTGCCAGACCTTGGTGGAGGTGGCAGGCATTCCGATGCACCGCATCTACATCAAGCATCACGGCTATCCCGAATGGCACACGGGCAAAATGTTTATTTAAAAGAAAAGCACCTTCCTTGGAAGGTGCTTCTTTCTTT
>JAGBGW010000141.1 GCA_017935825.1 Clostridia bacterium | reverse complement strand
GATCTGTTCTCTCAGTTTGGCGGCCACACCATGGCAGTTGGTCTGACCATGGATGAAGAAAACCTTCCCATTTTGATCGACCGTCTGGAGGCGGAGCTTTCCAAATATCCCAAGGATGTATTCCTGCCGCACGCAAAGTTTGATGAGTGTGCGCAGCTTTCCTGGTTCACCCAGGAGTTTATCGAAGAGCTTTCCTGCATGGAGCCTGTAGGCTACGGCAACGCAGCGCCGCTGTTCCTTCTGGAAGGCCTTTCTCCCTACCAGATCTCCACCATGGGGCAGGAGGGCAATCACCTTCGCATGCAGGTCAAGAGCGAAAATGCCATGAAGTGCGCCATCGCCTTTGGCTGGGGCGACAGAAGCGACGAACTTTCCCATACGCCCATGATCGATGTGGTGACCCAGGCTTCCCTGAACCGCTGGCAGAACCGCTGCGAGGTGCAGCTGCATTTGAAGGCGGCGGTATCAAGCGGTGATGCACGCACCTGGTCCCGGTATATCGCAAGCACCGATTATACCTTTGAAGACAGCTTCTATTACGGCATCTACGGCTATGCGCCCGATGAGGAAATGGGTCTTGCATCTTACGAAGAAGCATTGGAAGAGATCATGGCGGCACTGGATGATTCCTATCAGGGTACGTTCATTGCCTGCAACAGCCGCGATATGACGATGCGATTGCTGCACGACTTAAATTCCTACATTGACGATCATAAGCTTGATGTCTGCTTCGTTGCACCGCCTGCGGATCAGCGTAAGTTCAACACGCTCTACCTTGCACCCGACGAGGATGCGCTTGCGGCAATGGGCGGTTATGTCAATACCTACCTGTTCGGTCTTCCTGCACCCGGGGCAATGTTCGATGTCTTCGTGCCCGACATGCACCTTCTGGAAGAATCCGTCGGGCAGGTTCGAAAGCCCACCAAAGAGTTGATGGGACAGGTGTTTAAGCTGCTTGCACAGCGCGGCTACGGGCTTACCCGTACCGATGCACCGCGCCGTGCACTGATCAACTGGTGTATCGATGTATTTTCTGAGCTTGGCTTCCTCAAAGTGGAAGACGAGCGCATTGTATTTGATAAAAGCTGTGAGCGCCGTGCACTGACCATGAGCAATGCATTCCTTTGTGGTCAGAACAATTACATGCTGTGGATGGAGTATCTGCAGTATGTGCTGCAGCAGGAGGATATGGACTATGATGGATAACGGCGACCGACCGCAAGAAGTAAAAATTCTGCTGGAAGCCTTTGAACAGTTTTCGGAAAGCAAGCGCGAATTGCTCCTTCGCGCTTATGACTATGCAGATAAATGGCATCAGGATCAAAAGCGTGCATCGGGTGAGCCTTATATCATCCACCCCTGCGCCATTGCAAAGATCCTGATCGATCTTGGCATGGATGTGGATACCATTGCCGCATCCCTTCTGCACGACGTCATCGAAGATACGCCTGTTACCTACGAACAGATGGCGGCGGATTTCAGTGTGGAAATTGCCGACCTTGTCAACGGCGTCACCAAGCTGGAACGCATCGAATTTACCTCCCGTGAGGAGTTTCAGGCAGAAAGCCTTCGAAAGATGTTCCTTGCCATGGCGCGGGATATCCGCGTTCTGATCATCAAGCTTGCAGACCGCCTGCATAACATGCGCACGCTCCAGTATCGTCCTGAGCAAAAGCAGAAGCAGACTGCCCGCGAGACACTGGAAATCTATGCACCCCTTGCACATAGACTTGGTATTTCCACCATCAAGGCGGAAATGGAAGATCTGGCACTGCTGTATCTGGATGAACCTGCTTATCGCGAAATTGAAAAACTGGTTGCGCTGGACAGGGAAGAACGCAGCGAGCAGATTCGCCACATCATCGATCAGCTTCGCGCACGTCTTGCGGAAATGGGCATCCATAACCTTGAAATTGCAGGACGTCCCAAGCATTTTTACAGCATCTACCGTAAGATGAACAATCTGGGTCATTCCTTTGACCAGATTTACGACTTGTCCGCTATCCGCATCATCGTGGATACCAAGGAAGAGTGCTATGCAGCCCTTGGTATCGTCCATACGATGTATAAGCCTATCCCGGGCAGATTCAAAGACTACATCGCAATGCCCAAGGAGAATATGTACCAGTCCCTGCACACCACCCTTGTGTCCGAGGAAGGTACTGTCTTTGAGATTCAGATTCGTACGATGGAAATGCACCGCACTGCAGAATACGGCATCGCGGCGCACTGGAAGTACAAAGAGGGCAGAACCGGCGTCAGCAAGGATTCCTCCATGGACGAACGTCTTGCATGGCTTCGTCAGCTGATGGAATGGCAGAACGATCTGAAAGACCCGTCCGAGTTCATCAATACGCTCAAGGTGGACCTGTTCTCTGACCGCGTGTTTGTCTTTACCCCCAAAGGTGACGTGGTCGAACTTCCCAAGGGTGCAACACCCATTGACTTTGCATATTCCGTCCATTCTGAGGTTGGCAACAAGTGCGTCGGCGCACGTGTCAACCGCCGCATGGTGTCCCTTGATACCACGCTCAATACGGGGGATATCGTCGAGATTCAGACCTCTTCTTCCTCCAAAGGCCCCAGCCGTGACTGGCTCAATATCGCACAGACTTCCAACGCCAAAAACAGGATCCGTCAGTTTTTGAAGCGTGAATTCCGTGACGATAACATTGAAAAAGGCCGTACCATGCTGGAGGATGCGGCAAAACGTCAGGGTTACAACTTAAACGACCTGATGCGCCCCGAGTGGCTGGAAAAGCTTCTGCCGCGCTACACTTTGCAGAGTGTGGATGACCTCTACGCTGCCGTCGGTTTTGGCGGACTTGCCACAAACCAGGTGATCTCCCGCCTTGTGGAACAGTTCAAGAAGGTGGCAAAACCTGAGGAATTGCCTCAGATTGTACCTCAGGAAAAGACGCAGGAAGCAAAGAAAAAGTCCAAGCGCCATCAAAGTGTGGGCAACGGCGTCATCGTCAAGGGCGAGGACAATATGCTGGTGCGCCTTTCCAAATGCTGCAACCCCGTGCCCGGCGACGATATTGTGGGTTACATCACCCGCGGCCGCGGCGTGTCGGTGCACCGCAGTGATTGCACCAACCTGCGTGACGAATCCTTCAGCGAAGAGCGCCTGATCGAAGTGGAATGGGAGAATGCGGAAGGCGAAAGCTACGTTGTGGAAATTCAGATCGTGGCTGTGGATAGAGACGGTTTGCTGGCTGACGTGGTCAACGTTATGACCAAGCTTGGCAAGTCAATCATGGGTATCAACGCCCGTGCCAACAAAACCGGCGTTGCTACCATTTCCATGCGT
>JAGBGW010000140.1 GCA_017935825.1 Clostridia bacterium | reverse complement strand
GCCTGCGATCAGTTCCACCAACGTGGACTTCCCTGCGCCGTTGCCGCCCACAAGCGCGTGGATCTGGCCTCCATAGAGGGTGATGGAGCAATCGGTCAATGCCTGCACGGCACCGAAAGATTTTGCCGCGTGGCGGACTTCCAAAAAAGGTGTATTTTGCATGGGACTATGCCTTTCGTGATAAAAACTTTTGTTAACAATATTATACCACAAACAAACTGCAAATACGTCATACTCTGCACAGCAAACTTATCTGTGTATACAATTGACAGCGATCAGCATGGTTGTTATGATATTTATAAGTATTTTCGGTTATTTTTATGAACGATATATCAACAATGTCAGGAGGCTTTTTATGAACTGCAAACAGAGATTTATGGCTGCGATGCGCGGTGAACCCGTGGACCGCGTACCCGTCACGTTTTATGCCCACCAGCCCAACGCAAAGGCGCATATTGAATGGGTACAGCGCACCGGCATGGACGGCATGGCCATCGAACCGGAAGGCTACTACGGCATTGCAGGTCACTGGGATGCTCCCCTGCAGACTTTGGATGACCTGAAAAAGGTCCGTCCCTTCACCAAGAAGGACAAGTACATCTCCGGTCAGGTGGACCGCGCACGAAAAGTCGCCGATGCCATCGGTGCCGATCACGCGATTTTGTCCATGGGCTTTACTCCCTTCTCCATGATCAAGCATACTTTGGGCGGCGAGACCCGCATTATGGAGCTGTACCGCGAAGACCCCAAGGCGTTCTGCGGGGTCATGGACGTGTTTGAAGAGACCGTATTCAACCTGCTTGATGCAATGAAAGAAAGCGGCACGCTGGATGCATTCTTCGTATCCTTCCAGAATGCGGAGCTTTGGCGCTTCACTCCCGAAGAATACACCGACCTTCTGATGCCCTACGACAAGCGCCTGCTTGCAAAGTGCAACGAAAATTACGACGACGTCATCGTTCACCTTTGCTCCTGGGGCAACGAGCCCAACAACATCTTCCTGTGGCAGGATTATGACTACAAGGTGGTCAACTGGGGCGTTTATCAGGAGATCGACCTTTCCCTTGCACAGGGCAGAAAGTTCTTCAAGCCCGGCACCACCGTCATGGGTGGTTTCGACCGTCTGGAGCATGGTATCCTCTACACCGGCACCACGGAAGAGATCAAAGAGCACACCAAGCAGCTGATCCGCGAGACCGGCAAGGATGCACTGATCCTGTCCGCCGACTGCTCGGTGGAACCCTGGCTGCCCGATGCAAGCGTTCGCGCCGTCATCGAAGCCTGCGAGGAATACGAGGACTAACTTTTGTTAAAACACAAAGGCACTCACCTTTCGGTGAGTGCCTTTTTTATGCAGATCAATAAACCTATCGCACCAATGCCATCACAACACCGACGACACAGAATGCGATCAGAGCAATGCGCACGATGAGGGGCATGCCGTACCATTCCTTGGCAAGACCTTTTTTGCCCACACCGCGTTCATCTTTTTCCCAAAGTTTGTTCCAGATCTCCCGATTCATCCGTTATACCTCGATTTCGTTTTCTTCATTGTATCGGAAAACTTCGGCTTTGTGAATCATTTTTTAACTTGCCGATATAAATTCTGCGATGGTTTGGGCGGTTAAAAGAATCTGTTCTTCTGAAGAAATGGAAGGTGTACCGTCGCCCTCCTGGGGACCGTAAAGGGCAAAGCCTGCATGGCAGCCGCCGTCGATGATGACCTCCGTGAAATCTTTGGGCAGGTTTAAAAGGTATTCCCCGTATTTTTCAGCGTTCATCACCCCATCTTCGCTGCCATAGATGGAAAGAACGCGGAACCCATTCGTCAAATCCGCCGTGGAGTAAGAGCCAAGAAGGATCACACCTTCCACCTCTTCCCCGTGCTTTTGTGCATAGCTTGCCGCCATGCTGCCGCCCAGGGAATGT
Organism: Clostridia bacterium; assembly: GCA_017935825.1. Lineage (GTDB taxonomy): Bacteria > Bacillota > Clostridia > Christensenellales > Maliibacteriaceae > RGIG9107. Next base: position 2,041 of record JAGBGW010000140.1, on the reverse strand, counting down.
CCGCCGATATACCATGTTTCAACCTGCGGATAAGTTTCTGCCAAACCTTCTGCGGCATTCATATCCAGCACTGCCAGATTGCAGGGCATTTTGACTAAGATGCAAAGGATGCCCTCTTTGGCACACGCCTGCATCAACGGCGCGTAGGCGGTATATTCCACCTTGCCGCCGGGGTAGAAAATCAGCCCTGCTTTCGGTGAATCGGGGATAAACGCAGTCATATTACCATCCTTTTGCACCGTAATATCGCTATAGCCCTGCGAGAACGTCTCCACCGCATCCACATCCGCGTGGTAATAGTTTCCCACATAGATGCCGCAGGCAAGCACCAGCGCGCACAAAAGCGCAGCTGCGCCAAGCAAGATTCTGCGGATCCGTTTTTTATTTTTCATATGCTGTCACCCCCATGTATACCCTCTCATTATATGAAACAACAGTACTTTCTGCAATTATAACAATTCTCCATTTTATTCGATAAAAAAATATTGACTTTAGTACAGTAACATACTATGATTGTCTTAAATGAACACGTTCAAAAAGGAGGCTGCATGCCCAAGATTTTAGATAATCCAAAAGAAAAACTGCTGGAAGAAGCGCGCCGTCAGGTGGCGGAATCAGGCTACAGCGCCATGACCATCCGCTCGGTGGCGAAGGCCTGTCACGTATCGGTGGGCACAGTGTACAACTACTTCCCCTCCAAGGAAGCACTGGTTGCTGCCTACATGCTGCAAGACTGGAAGATTTGCCTTGAAAAAATCGAGGATGCTTCCAAAAACAATACAGGCGCTGAACCTGTGCTTTCCTGCATGTACGAGCAGCTTTCCGCCTTCGCCGCGCGGTATGACTCGCTTTTTTCCGACAAAGGCGCCGCCACGGGCGCGGCAGGTTCCTTTTCCCAATACCATAAAATCCTGCGCGACCAGCTTGCCGCACCGCTTATCCCCCTGTGCAAAGACGAATTCTGCGCACAGTTTATTGCGGAAGCCATGCTGGTGTGGACACTGGCAGGCAAACAATTCCCCGAACTCTATCAGCTGATCCAAAAACTTTTATAAACTTTTATTCAGGAGGTAAAATCCCATGTCCAGTTTTGAGAATCTGCGCATCGTGGACAATTTCTATCAGACGTCGCTGTACTTCCCCATGCCCACGGTGGTCATCAGCACCCTGTGCGAGGATGGCTCCACCACCCTGGGTCCCTACTCGTTGGTACAGCCCTACTACGTGGCAGGCAAGGACTACTACGCCATGCTGCTTTGCTGCCGCAATTCTTCCAACACGGCACAGAACATCCTTCGCAACGGCAAGTGCACGCTGAACTTTGTGGACGACAAAAAGTCCACCTTTGCAGAATGCGTGAAGCTTTCCTGGCCCGGCGATAAGCCTGAGGATAAAATGCCCAAGTGCAATTTCCGTCTTGAAACGTCCCAGATCGAGGAGGAAACAGGTGAAAAGCGTCCCATGGTGCTGACCGATGCCATTCAGGCCATCGAGTGCACCTGGATGCGTGAGCTGGACGGCGCCGAGTGCGACCAGCCTTCCGACGGCAGCGGATACGAGCCGCCCTACCACGACTTCAACGGCATCACCTCCCAGCACGGCGCACATTTCATCCTTCGAATCGACCGCATTTTGATGAAGAAGAAGTATTCCGATGCCATCATCCGCGGTGTGAAATCCTCCGACTTTCCGCCGCTGCCCGTGGACTACGGCTACCGTGACAGCAAAAACTTCTGGTTCCATCGAAAGCGCCGCATGCTGGCCGAGCTTCTGCCCATGCGCGCCCAGTCTTTGGAATCCGTGCGCTACGCGGCAGACCGCGCCGACGATGTGGTGAAATTCACCGACGAGGCACTGCAGATGATCGTCAACGTGCCCCGTGTGTTCCTGCCCCTTGTGCTCAAAGGCTGTGTGGAATGGGCACGTGAGAACAACGTAACGGTGATCGATGCACCCGAAATGAAGATCATCAACGACAAACGAGCCAAAGAAAAGAATAAAAAGTAAAAGGAGAACATCATCATGAAAATCGTACTTGCAG
>JAGBGW010000139.1 GCA_017935825.1 Clostridia bacterium | reverse complement strand
TGAAACGGTTTTGGTCTCCTTCTGGAACATCACAATCACCAAGGAAGGTCTGATTCGTGCGATCTTTATGGTGGTTCGTATCCTGCTGCTGATTTCCGGAACGTTCCTTTTGACCTATACTACGTCTCCCATTGCCTTGACTGATGGTCTGGAATCTCTGTTGGGTCCGCTGAAGGTCATTAGACTTCCGGTGCACGAACTTTCTATGTCGAAGGTTGTAACCCTCGCTTCTGCAGGCCTCCGCCACACCGTCGGATAAGGAGGAGAAGAAAGGCGTATCCCCCACCACCGCGCCATGCCGCTTGTAGAGCAAAAAAGCGATGGTACCCTTGGGCACATCCTCTTTTCCGCGCAGGCGTTCAAAGTCATAGCCGCCTTTTTTCGCCGCATCCAGCACACGGGCACGGGTGGATTCGCTGACACCGCGCTTGCCGTTGAGTGCCATGGACACAGCCGCGGTGGAAAGGTTCAATTGTTTTGCCAGTTCCTTTGCCGTAATTCCCATAAATTCCTCGCAGTTTAGTAAATTAAGTTACACATTTTGCTTAACTTTTCTTGTGATTAAGTTTATATTACCATACAATCAAATCAATCAACAATAGGAAAGGATTGTTTTGCCCATGAGACCCATTAAAATCGGTTTTGCACCCACTCGCCGCAGCATTTTCTCCGCACCTGCAGCAATTGAATTTGCCAACCTGACCCGTGCCCGCCTGCGTGAACTTGGCGTGGAATTTGTAGATATCGACGACATCAACGAAGAAGGTCTGCTGTATCAGGAATGCGACCGTCTCAAGATCGAGGAAAAATTCCGCACAGAGAAGATCGACGGTCTGTTCCTGCCCCACGGCAACTTCGGTACCGAATACGAGTGCGCACGCCTTGCCCGTGCACTGCAGGTCCCCGTGCTGCTTTGGGGTCCCAGAGATGAGCGCCCTGACGAAAACGGCGTTCGCCTTCGCGACTCCCAGTGCGGTCTGTTTGCAACCGGCAAGGTCCTTCGCCGCTTCTGCGTGCCCTTCACCTACATGACCAACTGCCACCTGACCGACCCCGAGTTCGAGCGCGGCATCAAGACCTTCCTTGGCGTGTGCTCCGTTGTGCGCACCTTCCGCAGCATCCGCGTCCTGCAGATCGGTCCCCGTCCCTACGATTTTTGGAGCACCATGTGCAACGAGTCCGAGCTGCTGGAGCGCTTCAACGTCCAGCTTGCACCCGTTCCCATGCCCGAACTGACCGCAGCCATCCGCGCAGCAAAAGAAGAGGGCACCGAGGTTGCAAAGGTTGTTGCCTACTGCCGCGAGGCAATGAACATCGAAGTCACCGACTCTCAGCTTGAGATGGTGGCAGCACTGAAAGTCGCCATGCAAAACCTGTGCAGCAAGTACGGCTGCAACGCAGTTGCCATCCAGTGCTGGAACGCACTGCAGGATGAGATCGGCATCATGCCCTGCGCTGCAAACAGTCTCTTGAACGAAGAAGGCATCCCCTGTGTCTGCGAGACCGACATCCACGGCGCCATCACCGCGCTGATGGTGGAGGCAGCAGCCATGGGCAAAAAGCGCAGCTTCTTTGCCGACTGGACCGTCCGTCACCCTGACAACGACAACGGCGAGCTTCTGCAGCACTGCGGTCCCTGGCCCATCTCCGTTGCAAAGGAAAAGCCCTCCATCTGCTATCCCCTTGCATTCGATTATCCCGGTGCAGTGGCAGCCGAGGCAAAGCACGGCGAGGTCACCCTTGCCCGCTTCGACGGCGACAACGGCGAATATTCTCTGCTTCTCGGCAAAGCACGCGGCATCGACGGTCCCTACACCAAGGGCACCTATCTTTGGGTAGAGGTGGAAAACTTAAAGCGCCTCGAAGCCAAGGTCGTAGAAGGTCCCTACATCCACCACTGTGTCGGCATCCACGAAGACGTGGTACCCGTTCTCTACGAAGCATGCAAATACATCGGCATCACCCCCGACCTGTATGACGAAAACGATGCCGAGATCAAGGCATACCTTCGCGGTGAGTAAGGAGCAAATATGAACTATAAAGCATTATCCTTTGACCTTCGCCGCGACTGCGTGGATATCATCATGGCAGGCGGCGGCGGTCATATCGGCGGCGATATGAGCGTGCTGGACATCATGGCAACGCTGTATCTTCGAAAAATGAATATCTCCCCCGAGAACATCAACGATCCCGACCGCGACCGTTTTGTGCTGTCCAAAGGTCACGCAATGGAAGCTTATTACGCGATTCTTGCCTACAAGGGCTTCCTCGATCTGGACGACATTAAAGCCAATTTCTCCAAATACGGCTCCAAGTACATCGGCCACCCCAACAACAAACTCCCCGGTATCGAAATGAATTCCGGCAGCCTTGGCCACGGTCTTCCCGTGTGCGTTGGCATGGCACTGGCAGGCAAGATGGACAACCGTCCCTATCGCGTCTACACCATCATGGGTGACGGCGAGCTTGCAGAAGGCAGCGTATGGGAAGGCGCCATGAGCGCAAGCCATTATAAGCTTGATAACCTTTGCGCCATCGTCGACCGCAACCGCCTGCAGATCTCCGGCAATACCGAAGACGTGATGCATCACGACAGCCAGCAGGAGCGCTGGGCATCCTTTGGCTGGAACGTCATCACCGTGGATGGTCACGATTACGATGCCCTTTCCGCCGCATTTGACTCCGCAGCCGCCACCAAGGGTCGCCCCACGGTGATCATTGCAGAGACCACCAAGGGCTACGGTTCCTCCGTCATGGAAAACAAAGCCCCCTGGCATCATAAGGTACCCACACAGGAAGAATACGCACAGATCATGGCAGATTTTGTCGCACGAAAGGAGGAAGCGCTCCATGAATAAGATCCCCAATCGTCAGGCGATCTGCGACGTCTTGATGGAAAAGGCAAAGGACGACCGCGATATCGTGGTGCTTTGCTCCGACAGCCGCGGCTCTGCATCCCTTGCACCTTTTGCTGCTGAATACCCCGCACAGTTTGTGGAAGTGGGCATCGCCGAGCAGGATCTGGTGGGCATCGCAGCAGGTCTTGCCGCCTGCGGCAAAAAGGCATTCGTCGCCTCCCCTGCCTGCTTCCTTTCTACAAGAAGCTATGAGCAGGCGAAAGTGGACTGCGCCTACTCCGACACCAATGTTAAACTCATCGGCATCTCCGGCGGCATCAGCTACGGCGCACTTGGCATGAGCCATCACAGCGCACAGGATATCGCCGCCATGAGCGCCATCCCCAACATGCGCGTGTACCTGCCCAGCGACCGTCACCAGACCAAAAAGCTGGTGGAAGCTCTCCTGCAGGACGAAAAATGCGCCTACATCCGCGTGGGCAGAAATCCCGTGGCAGATATCTATGAAGAGGAAAACTGCCCCTTTGAACTGAATAAGGCAACCGTGCTTTGCGAGGGCACCGATGTTGCCATCATCGCCTGCGGCGAGATGGTCAAGCCTGCGCTGGATGCGGCAGAGCTTTTGAAAGAAAAAGGCATCACTGCGACCGTGCTTGACATGTACTGCATCAAACCCATCGATCAAGATGCCATCATCCGCGCGGCAGAAAACGCACGCGCCGTCCTCACCGTGGAAGAGCACGCACCCTTCGGCGGTCTTGGCAGCATGGTAAGCCAGATCTTGGCAGAACATTGTCCCAAGAAAGTGAAAAACCTCACCCTTCCCGATGCCCCCGTGGTCACGGGCACATCAGCCCAGGTCTTTGCCCACTACCATCTGGATGCAGAAGGCATCGCCGCTGCAGCTGAGGCGATCTTATGAGTTACATCCTCTCCATCGATCAAAGCACCCAGGGCACAAAAGCACTGCTTTTTGATGCCAAGGGCAAGGTTGTTGCAAGAGAAGATCTCCCCCACCGCCAGATCATAAATGAGATTGGTTGGGTCGAACACGACCCCTCCGAGATTCTGAAAAATGTCATTCAGGTCTCCATCAATGTGATCGAAGCTTCAGGCATCGATCAAAGCCAAATCCGCGCCATGGGCATTTCCAACCAGCGCGAGACCTGCATTGCATGGGATCGGGAAAGCGGCGCACCTTTGTACAATGCCATCGTCTGGCAGTGCGCAAGAGCAAGCGAGCTTTGTAAAGCACTGGAACCCCATGCCGAATCCATCCGCAAAAAGACGGGGTTGAACCTTTCCCCCTACTTTTCGGGTGCAAAGCTTGCATGGATGATGCAAAACGTGGAATCCGTACAGCAGGCGGCGGAACACCACACCCTTTGCATGGGCACGGTGGATGCATTTCTCGTGCACAATCTGACGGAAGAAAAGGCATTTAAGACCGACTATTCCAACGCTTCCAGAACCCAGCTTTTCAACATCCGCGACCTTGTCTGGGATGAAGAGATCTGCGCACTTTACGGCATCCCCATGGATGCTTTGGGGCAGGTCTGCATGTCCGACTCCATCTTCGGTCACACCACATTGGGCGGCTATTTGAAGCAGCCCATCCCCATTTGCGGCGTACTGGGCGACAGCCACGGTGCGCTGCTGGGTCAGCAGTGCCGAAAGCCGGGTGAAGTCAAATCCACCTACGGCACGGGCTCCTCGGTCATGATGCAGACGGGCGAAACTCTGGTGGAAAGTCAACACGGGCTTGTCACAAGCCTTGCATGGGGCTTGAACGGCAAGGTGGAATACGTGCTGGAGGGCAACCTGAACTACACAGGCGCCACCATCACATGGCTCAAGGACGATGCAAAGCTGATTTCCTCCGCCGCGGAATCCGAGGTCTTGGCAAATGAAGCAAATCCGCAGGATAACTGCTACCTTGTTCCTGCCTTCAGCGGTCTTGGCGCACCCTATTGGGACAGCGATGCCTCTGCCATCATCACGGGCATGAGCCGTACCACGGGCCGTGCGGAGATCGTCCGCGCAGGACTGGAATCCATCGGCTATCAGATCACAGACCTGATCCTTGCCATGCAGTCCGATGCAGGCATCCCCGTCACCGAACTTCGCGTGGACGGCGGTCCCACCGCAAACAAGTATCTGATGCAGTTCCAAAGCGACATTGCAGATGTGTCCCTTCGCATTCCCGATCTGCAGGAGCTCTCCGCCATGGGCGCAGCCTTTGCGGCAGGTTTTGCCTGCGGTCTGTATGACACGCAAACCGCATGGGACAATATCGCCTACACCCACTATCACCCTCAAAAGGATGATGCATGGCGCGATGCAAAGTACGCAGGCTGGAAAAAAGCCGTCAAGCAGGTACTTTTGCACGACTAAACCAAACAAAAAAGGCTCCCTTGTAAGGGAGCTTTTTCTTTTCTCTTATGCAGTTTTCGGCATCACTTTTCGGAAGATGTGCTTGAAATACCAGACTTCCGCAATGGACGAGATAGTCCAGGATGCGCAGTAGAGCAGATACAGCGATGCAGGCGTACCAAAATAGGCAAACACCGTGTAAATCCAAACAATACGAAATACGCAGGAACCGCCGATGAGGATCACCGAGGGCACCACGCTCTTGCCCAGCGCACGGGAGGCAGCCACGGAACAATCCATAAATGCGGAGATCCAGTAGGCAACGCCCTTGACGATCAGGCTGTACATACCTGCCTTTGCAACCAGAGGATCGGTGGTAAAAAGCATCAGGAACTTTTCGCCAAACAAAATGGCAAGTGCGCCAAGCCCTGCGCCCACCAAGGCGCTGTAGGCAAGGCAAATACGGAAGCTTTGCTTGACGCGTTCCCGATTGCCTGCGCCGTAGTTTTGCCCGATGAAGCTGGCACAGGCGGTGTAGAACGCCGCCATGATCTCGAAAATCATACCGTCTGCATTGGATGCTGCGGCATTGCCTGCCACCATGGTGGCATCAAAGGAATTGACACCCGACTGCACAAACAGATTGGCGATGGCAAAAATGGCATTCTGACAGCCTGCAATGATGCCGAAAGAAAGAATCATCTTTGCCTTGTCGCCGTCGATGGAAAGCGCTTTTGGTACAAGTGCAAAGGCGGTATTGGAAGAGCGAATCAGTGCAATGACGATCAGCGTTGCGGAAATGTAGTGAGAAATGATGCTTGCCAGTGCCACACCTGCCACACTCATATGGCAGACAATGACGAAAAACAGATTCAGCACCACATTGACCACACCTGCGATCATCAGATAGTACAAAGGCTTTTTGGTGTCGCCCACCGCGCTGAACACAGCCGCACCGAAGTTATACACGGCCACCGCAGGCATACCAAGGCAGTAGATGCGAAGGTAAAGCTTTGCCCCGTCCATCAGCTCAGGCTTGGTGTTGAGTAAGTTCAAAATCCCTTCTGCAAACGTCAGCGCAAGGCCCATGATCACCACACCCACGATGGCACAAAGTACCGCCGATGTGTGGATGGTGCGATGCAATGCATGGTAATCGTTTGCACCGTAATACCGCGCCACGATAACATTGACACCGCTGCCCATACCGATCAAGAAGCCCGTAAAAAGCACGATCAGCGTGGAGGTGGAACCGACCGAGCCAAGTGCACAAGCGCCTGCAAAGCGCCCCACAACCGCCACATCCGCCATGTTGAACAGCACCTGCAAAAGGTTGGACAAAATCAGCGGCAGGCTGAAAAGCAGTATTTGTTTTTTGATGGGACCGCGTGTCAAGTCCCGAAGATCAACTTGCATCTTTCCCACCTCCAGGTTATAAAATCATATCCAATGGTATTGTATCACTGCCCTATTTCCCTTTCAAGAAAAACAAAACGGATACACAGCAATGCCATGCATCCGTTTTATACCATTCAAAACATTTCCGAAGGAAATATTTCACTCGATCGAAGATCGAATTTCACCGTCGCAGACGATTTCACCCTGCCATGCAGGATTTCACTGCGATGTGGTGCAGCGCACCCATCGCTTATGCCATCTCATCCAGTGCCTCCACGATCCAGCGGACGCGCTTGTGATCGATGTCGTCGGGAAGGGAGCAGTCTGCGCCCAGCACCAGTTCCTCTTTGCCTGCCCATTTGACGATACGGCGTGCATAAGCCTTGACCTCTTCCTCGCTGCCGGTGTTGATCACAGCGCCTGCGCGGTTATCAAAGCCGCCGACAAGAACTTTGCCCTTGAAAAGTTCGCGTGCCTGCTGGGGGTTGACACCTTCGATATGGGCAGCCCAGCTGACCATACGGGGCGAGTAATCCTTCCACCAATCCAGCCGATTTTTAATGCCGTCCCAGCCGCACATGTGCAGCATGTTGGCACCCGAAAGGCTCTCTGCATGGGCAATGACCTTTTCTTCCGTGGGGCGAATCCATGCAAGGTATTCTTCCTTTGTGAACTTTCCTTCTTCCGCGCCCATGACCGACAGCAGCATACCCGTTGCGCCGCCCTTGCCCAGCACCTCGTCGATGATGCAGCAGGTATCTTCGCAGATGATATCCAGAAGATGCAGTGCGACTTCCGTATGCTCGCGAAGAAGCTGGGTGGTCTCAAAATCGCCGATGGTGTGCTTCAAGGTTGCATAGGGCGAAAATGCGTTGTAGATGATGATCGCTTCGTTGTTGATGGCTTCCCGCACCTGTGCCGCACGCTCTGCCTGACCCTGTACGTAGTAGTCGTCACGACCAACAGGAGTAAGCTGCATCATCTGCTCGGGCGTTTCTGCGCCGCGCATGGGATAGGTGAAAAACTCATCGCACATCATCTTGACGATATCCACGTCCGTATCGCGGAAGAACTTCACATGCTGCGCCACAGTCTCTTCGGGGGAAAGCGGACCGAAGTGATGCCAGAAGCAGGTCGCAGGACGGTCGGGCATTTTGCCCTCCAAAATGCACTGCATACGTTCACGCTTGTTCATGAATCGATTTTCCTTTCGTTTTCAATTTATACACGCACCTGTGTGCGCCCAATCCAATTAAGTGTATTTTAGCACACAATATTCCCTGTTTACAGTATATTTTGCACAAATATTGCACTGCGCCGCAGCTGGCGCTATACTGTCTGTAACAACATGCATGAGGTGATTTCCATGGCAAATAACATTTCAAAAAATTCATTATTATTGATCGAAAAAATGCAGCAGAACGAAATAACAGAAGGCGTGATTTACCAAAAGATCGCCGCATTTGCAAAGGGTGAAGAAAACAAAGCCACCCTGCTTCGTCTTGCCGCGGAAGAACTGGCGCACTGCGACATCTGGACGCAATACACAGGAAAAACCCTCAAACCGCAAAAGCTGAAGGTGTTTTGGTACACGCTGATGGCGCGTATTTTGGGGTTCACCTTTATGGTCAAGCTGATGGAAAAAGGCGAGTCCATCGCACAGGAGGAATATGCCCGCCTTGCGCAGGAAGCGCCCGAAAGCATTGATATCCGCCAGCAGGAAGAAGAACATGAACAAGCCCTTTTGCAGATGCTGGATGAAGAGCGCCTGCAGTACGTGGGCAGTATGGTGCTAGGCTTAAACGATGCATTGGTGGAACTGACAGGCAGCCTTGCAGGCTTCACCTTCGCTATGCAGAATACCGGCCTGATCGCGCTGTCGGGCCTCATCATCGGCATATCCGCTACGCTCTCCATGGCATCCAGTGAATTTCTCGCCGCCCGAAGCGAAGGCAGGACCGATGCCCTAAAATCCTGCACCTATACCGGCATCGCCTACCTTGTGGCAGTGGTGCTGCTGATTCTGCCCTATCTGCTGTTCCCCACACAGCAGTACGTGGCAGCCCTCGTCTGCATGCTGCTGATCGTCGTTTTGATCATCGCCGCATTCACCTACTACACCTCCGTTGCACAGGATCGCCCCTTCCGCTCCCGTTTCCTTGAAATGGCGCTCATCAGCGTGGGCGTGGCAGTCCTCTCCTTCATCGTCGGCCTTGCCGCAAAGAAGTTCCTCGGGGTGGAGATTTAAGAATATTCCCATTACAAAAGCCCTTTCGCATTTGAAAGGGCTTTTGTAATGATATATCGCTTGCGCGACATGATATACGGCTTACGCCGCATGATATATTTGTACGAGACGAATATGATATAATATCCACTCCTCCATATGCCGCAAGGCATATATCATCCGCCGACGGCGGATATCATACCCGAAGGGTATATCATCCATTCCGTCAGGAATGGATATCATTGCAAAAAGACCGCTTCTGTTTTCACAGAAGCGGTCTTTTTGCAATCGAGGTGACAGGATTTGAACCTGCGACTTCTACGTCCCGAACGTAGCGCGCTACCACACTGCGCTACACCTCGATATATGGAGCCAGCAAAGGGACTCGAACCCTTGACCTGCAGTTTACGAAACTGCTGCTCTACCTCCTGAGCTATGCTGGCACATTTCAAACATATGAGATTATACCATAGTGCATGACGATTGTCCATCCCCAAAATTAATTTATGCGCATTTTCCCCGTGTCTTGCATAGACTTTTTAAGAGCGCGCAATTGCTTTACTTTCAACATTTTTGGGAGGTACATCATGCGAAAAACACTCATTTTCCTCTTGGCGGTGACGGTGCTTTTGATGGCTGTAGGCTGCGGAAAGTCGGGCGAGACCCTCGACAAAATCACCCTCAACGAAGTCACCCACTCCGTCTTTTATGCACCCCAGTACGCCGCGATCTACTTGGGCTATTTTGAAGAAAACGGCATCGAAGTGGAGCTTGTCAACGGCGGCGGCGCGGATAAGTCCATGACGGCATTGATTTCCGGCGATGCGGACTTTGCCCTCATGGGTCCAGAAGCTGCAATTTATGTACAGGACGGCGAGTTTGACGATGCGCCCAAGATCATTGCCCAGCTGACCCAGACCGACGGCTCCTTCCTTGTGGGTCGGGAGGACGTGGAAGATTTCTCATGGAGCGACCTTGCAGGCGCAGACCTCATCGGCGGTCGCAAAGGCGGCATGCCGTTGATGACGCTGGAACATGTCCTTCGTCAAAACGGTCTTGAACCGGGCAAAGATATCAACGTCATCACCAACATCCAGTTTGACTTGATGGGCGGCGCATTTGCCGCAGGTGAGGGCGACTATGTGACCCTGTTTGAACCCACCGCATCGGAATTTGAACTGGCAGGCAAGGGTTATGTTTTGACCAGCGTAGGCGAAGGCACCGAGCCTGTGTCCTACACCTGTTATATGACCCGTCAAAGCCTGATTGAAGAAGACCCCGACCTTGTGCAGCGCTTCGTGGATGCCATCGCAAGGGCACAGAAATGGGTGGCAGAAACCGATGCACTGGAAGTGGCACAGGTCATTTCCCCTGCCTTCCCCGACACGGACGTGGATGTGCTTGCCTCCTCCATCGAACGCTACCGCGCCATCGATGCATGGCTCACTGTCCCCACGCTCAACGAGCCCTCGGTTGAGCATATGATGGAAATTTTGATCGAAGCAGGAGAACTGGAAACACCCGTAGAAATCTCTACCATTTACGACCCCACATTTGCACAAAACGCAGACTGATTCCCATCACCTTAAACTCGTGCGCGCCATATACTGGAGTATCGGAAAGACCTTCCGATACTCTTTGTTTTTGCATAAGGAGGTTACCATGGCTGATGCACACGCAATTTTGTCATTTGAACACGTCGGCATGACGTATTTTTCCATGGAAGATGAAACCAACGCTTTGCAGGACATTACATTTGACGTGCGCGACGGCGAGATTTTGTCCGTCATTGGGCCGTCCGGCTGCGGCAAAAGCACCATTTTGTCCCTTGCGGCAGGGCTGCTCAAGCCAAACGAAGGGAAGATCTCACTGCTGGGAAAGCCCCACGACTGCCCCACCGCGCAGATCGGCTACATGCTGCAAAGCGACCACCTTCTGCCATGGCGCACCATCTACAAGAACGCGATCCTGCCCTTGGAGATCCGCAATTGCGCCACGAAAGATGCCTGTGCACGGGTACGGATGCTGCTTGAAAAATACGGTCTGGGTGATTTTCAGGATAAATTCCCAAGAGAGCTTTCAGGCGGCATGCGCCAGCGCGCCGCACTGATCCGCACGCTTTCGGCAGACCCCAAGCTCCTGCTGCTGGATGAACCGTTTTCCGCACTGGATGCACAGACCCGCCTTGCGGTATCCGATGACCTTGTGCATATCATGCGCGAGCAGAACAAGGCAGTCATTTTAGTCACCCACGACATTGCAGAAGCCATCTCCATCGCCGACCGCATCCTGCTGCTTTCGCCCAGACCGGGCAAGATCCGCAAACAGTACCGCATCGATATTGAAGGCTCTCCCCTGCAGCGGCGAAATGATCCCCGCTTTGGCGGCTACTTTGACGATATCTGGAAGGAGGTCAGCCGCTATGTCCAATAACGCCACGTCCCTTTGTGACTACCAAAAACAGATCAGGCGGCAGAACAATTCCGTGAAGCTTTGGCGCATCCTCATCCTTATCGGCTTCTTTGCCCTTTGGGAGGCATCCGCGCGTCTTGGGCTGATCGACAGCTTTATCACCTCCTCCCCCTCCCGTGCAGGGCAGACGATCTATCAGCTGGCATCGGACGGCTCCCTTTGGCACCATCTTTTCACCACGCTGTGGGAGACGGTGGTGGGCTTCCTGCTTGGCACGGTACTTGGCTCCGTCATCGCAGCCATCCTCTGGTGGTTTCCCAAGCTTTGCAGAATTTTGGAACCGTATTTGGTCGTGCTCAATGCGCTTCCCAAGGTGGCACTTGGCCCCATCATCATCGTGTGGATCGGCGCAGGCACGAGTGCGATCATCACGATGGCACTTTTGATCTCCCTTGTCGTAACGATCATGGGTGTGCTGGAAGGCTTTTGCAGCGTGCCTGAGACAAGGCTGCAGTTGATGCGTGTCTTCGGTGCGAACCGAATGCAGATTTTCCGCATGGTGGTGCTGCCATCGAATTTTTCCACCATCATCTCCTGCCTGAAGATCAACGTGGGCATGTCCTGGGTGGGCGTGATCATGGGTGAATTTCTCGTCTCCAAAGCAGGGCTTGGTTATCTGATCGTCTACGGCGGGCAGGTGTTCAAGCTTGACCTTGTCATGGGTGCGACGCTGATCCTCTGTCTTGCCGCGGCAGGCATGTACGCGCTGGTGGCATTGCTTGAAAAAAAGCTCTGCCCCAAAGCATAACAAAAGGCATGTGCCCTCATGGCACATGCCTTGCGATTTATCTTCCGGGTCTTCTCTTCTTCTTTTTCTGGGAGTACTCGTAGTAATCGTCCATCATGATCACAGCCGACTGCTTGCTTGCGCGAAGCTGTGCGCGGCGGCGCTGATTTTTGCGGCTCTGGTTGATGAATGCAGTCTGGATCATCAGCACAAAGCAGACAATGGCAAGCACGGCGATCAAGGGGATCAGCGTCCAGCGAAGGGTGCTCGCACGGGACTTGGTGTCCGCCTGCTTCCACTGGAAGACCGATGCGCGCTCTGCCACATCACGGGATGCGGTGAGCGTACCCTCCACCAGGGTGGTGCCGTCCAGCACATAGCGGAAACGGCCGATCTCCTGTCCCTGAGAAACAGGCGCCTGTACGGTCAATTCCGCAGGTTCGATCACAAGTTCCGCATGGATGGCGTTTTCACGAATCTTCTGCACATTGGCGGAAAGTTCCATATAGCTGCTGCCCGAATCGGGGGTCGCCACAAGGGAAAGCACGCCGCCTGCCACATCGTCCAGCGATGCACCCTGCACTTCCACCGTCACAGGCGCGCGGTCCAGGAATACATCCATGGGTGAGAACAGTTCGTAGCTTTCAAAGCCGTAGAAGAACAGCTTTGCCGCATCGGAATAGCGGGCGTATTCCTCACTCATGTAAATCAGCACGCCAAGGCGAAGACCGTCTTTTTCCGCCGTTGCCACAAGGCAGTGGCCTGCAGGCGTGGTAAAGCCGGTTTTCACACCGGTGGCATGTTCGTAGTAGTAATCGGAAAAATCCTCGTGCAGCAGCAGGTTGGAGTTTTTAAAAACGTGACCTTCTGCCACCATGTTGGTGGGCGGCACTTCGTAGGTTTTGGTACCCACGATGGTGCGGAAGGTCTCATTTTTATAGGCATAGCTTAACAGACGCTGCATGTCGGAGACGGTGGTGTAATGGGTCTCGTCGTGCAGACCGTGTGCGTTGGCATAGTGGGTGCCGCTCATTTCAAGTTCGACTGCCTTGTCGTTCATCATCTGCACAAAGGCTTCCAAGGAACCTGCAATATGCACCGCAATGGTATTTGCGGCATCGTTGCCGCTTGAAAGCATGAGCCCATACAGCAGCTGTTCCAGCGTCAGTTCCTCGCCGACCCAAAGTCCCGAGGTGCTGGAATCGGCACTGATCTCCTTTACCTCCTCGCCCACGGTGACCACGTCGGAAAGATTGCCATGTTCCAGTGCAAGGATACAGGTCATGATCTTCGTGGTGGAGGCAGGATACATGCGCATGCCCGTGTTTTTGGATGCAAGCACAGTGCCCGAGTCAAGGTCAAAGAGCATGGCATACTGCGCGGTAATGGTGCTCATGTCAAAAGGCTCTGCCTGTTCCCATTCCACGCTTTGCGCAAATACCGTGCCGCAGGGCAACAGCAGTGCCAGCAATACCGCCAGCATTCCGATCCAGATTCGTTTTTTCAAGCTGCAAGCCCTCCGAATAGTTTAATCTGTTACACAACATTTATATGATACCGTTGTGCGTAAGATTTGTCAAAGAAAGTCGCAATATTGCACCAAACAAAAAGTCCCATGCAAGACAAATTCTTCCATGGGACTTTTTATTATGCCATCAATCGTCCAAAAGCGTGGTTTTATTGGTCATTGCAACAAGATAACGCACCATTTCACCCAGCTGCTGTTCGTTCATGCGGGACATGCGATTTTGCATGGCGACCACTTCGGGGTCGACCTCACGTTCCTTACCGGTCACAAGAAAATCCAGCGAAACTTCCAACGCCTGTGCAATGCGCTGCAGCGTGAAGACGTTGCTGCGGGATCTGCCCCGCTCGATTTCGCCATACTGATGGGTGGAAAGGCCGGCACGCTGTGCCACGTCGCTTTGCTTCAGCTTCAATGCTTTGCGAAGACTCTGCATGCGTTTGCGCATCTGCTGATACTGCTGTTCCGAACCGCCTGCATTGATGTTGTCATCCATTTTTCGCCAACCTCCTTCGTTGTTTTGCAACATCTTAGCACATTATCTTGTATGTTTCAAGTTTTCGACAGCACAATTTTACGTTTTTTTGCTAATTTTAATGTGAAAATTCAGTTTTTATGAAGTTTCATCAAGTTATGCAATTATTCTTCATTTTTCGGCATAAAAACCGCAAGCTCCTTGGAAGTGTTTTGCAGAAGGTCGTACTGCTGTGCGGCGCGCCGTGCAATGGTCATGCCGCCCTCTGAAAGGATGTCGCCGTCGATGGGCATGCTGATCATTTCGATCTGCCGAAGAAGACCTCGGTTTTCCTTCACCAATCGTCTGTTTTCCTCTGCCAAAGATTCATCGGGTACCGCCGCATCAAACAGCGCCGTCACACCCTGCACCACCTGCAAGGCTTTCTGTCGTGGGAGAAGCAAAAGCTTTTTGTGCACATCGTTCCAAAGTTCCCCGATTACATGTTCCAGCTGTTTTTCGTCCGCGTCCTGCATGGCGCAAGGCAGCAGACTTTCCGCATAGGGATCAAAACAGGGTACGCCCTGCGCCTTTAACTTCGCCATCACGCGCCGCACCTCATCGGGACGGGTGCGCACAAGGCTCCTGTATTTATTCTGGTAGCGCAGCATGGCGCTGTGGTCGAAATTTCCCAGTTCCATGGCGGCACGGCGGACGGATTTGCCCTTTGCCTGCTGACTTAACATGTGCATCAAAAGCTGTTCCACCTCGTCGGGAGAAAACAGTTCAAAACTCCTGCCTGCCCGCTGTCCCTTGCTTGCCCGATAGGTGGTGTAGTAGTAGTTGCGGATGCTGTTGGGCTTCCTGCCTGTACGAAGCGCGGTGCGCTCAAAGGCAGGGCGAAGGGATTCCCCTTGTGCCTTTGCGCGCTGCAGCTCCTCTTCCAAAATGGCGATATGTTCCTCGCTCCAGCCATTGGGCGGCGCGATCTTGTTGTTTTCATCGTAATGCATCATACCCATTCCTCCCGATTTTCTTTGATGTACATAGACTTCCCCCATCGTGCATCCGCTATACATCCTTGTATCCACTTTGTATGATCTGTGAAATTCTATGCTGTGCGTTCGGAAAATATGTAGTTTTTTGCACAAGAAAAAGCAGGTGACGAATCACCTGCTTTTGGTCGTTTGGTATTAGAACAGTGCGTTGCCGACGGTTCTGGGGAAGGGAATGACGTCGCGGATGTTGCTCATGCCGGTCATGTACATGATCAGACGCTCGAAGCCAAGACCGAAGCCTGCATGACGGGTGGAACCGTATTTGCGAAGCTGCAGATACCAGTCGTAATCCTCGGGCTTCATGCCGGTTTCGATGATGCGCTGTTCCAGTACATCATAGCGCTCTTCACGCTGGGAACCGCCGATGATCTCGCCAACGCCGGGCACAAGAAGGTCAGCTGCTGCGACGGTCTTGCCGTCGTCGTTCAGGCGCATGTAGAATGCCTTGATCTCCTTGGGATAGTCGGTAACGAATACGGGGCGCTTGTAGACTTCCTCAGCCAGATAGCGCTCATGCTCGGTCTGCAGGTCGCAGCCCCAGTATACGGGATACTGGAATTCCTTGCCGCAATT
>JAGBGW010000138.1 GCA_017935825.1 Clostridia bacterium | reverse complement strand
GTGCATAGTGACGGGTTGCGGTCTCGTACTCAACGTGAGCGGTATTGATGGTGATACCACGTTCGCGCTCTTCGGGAGCCTTATCGATTTCGTCGTACTTCATTGCTTCAGCCTGACCCATCTTTGCAAGAGTCATGGTGATAGCAGCGGTCAGAGTGGTCTTACCATGGTCAACGTGACCGATGGTACCGATGTTTACATGGGGCTTGGTACGCTCGAATTTCGCCTTTGCCATTTTGGTGTTCTCCTTTGTTTGTGTGTTAATAGAAAAGTAAACGGTTGTATCGTGGTGCCGTTGGAGCGGGTGATGGGAATCGAACCCACGTAGTCGGCTTGGGAAGCCGATGCTCTGCCATTGAGCTACACCCGCAGGAAACAGCACCCACAACAAGATAATTCTACTGGATATCAATATCTTTGTCAATCATACATAGTTGAATAATCCCTGAATTTCCGAAAAAATCATTCGTTTTTCCCTTTCTAAGATGCAAATAAGATGGTATACTGTAAACGATTCCAAAAAACGACAGAAAGGAACCGATTTATTATGCTTAATATCCCTCAGGGCCGCAAGCTGGACTGCATCCCCGTAGGCCGTCTTGCAATCGATATCAACCCCGCTGACATGACCCAGTCCTTCGGCGAGTGCGACCACTTCAAGCGTTACGTTGGCGGTTCTCCCGCAAACACCGCAGTCGGTCTTGCAAAGCTGGGTGCACGCACCGGCTTCATCGGCAAGGTTTCCAGCGACTCCCTCGGCGATTATGCAGTAAACTATATCGCAAATCTGGGTGTTGACGTATCCCAGATCACCCGTGCAGAAAAAGAGATCCCGATCGGTCTTGCTTTCACCGAGACCCTGAACGGCAAAACCAACCTTATGATGTACCGCAACGAAATCGTTGCTGACCTTCTTTTGTCCGCTGACGAAGTAAGCGAAGAGTACATCGCATCTTCCCGTTCCATCGTCATCTCCGGTACCGCACTTTCCGCTTCTCCCTCCCGTGACGCTTGCTTCAAGGCTCTCGAGCTTGCAAAGAAGCACGGTCTTTTGATCATCTTCGACATCGACTATCGCTCTCAGGTCTGGAAGAACGCAGACGAGATCAGCGTATACTACACTCTTGCTGCAAAGTATGCGCACATCATCATGGGCTCCCGCGAAGAGTACGACCTGATGGACTCCATCGCAGGCAAGGAATGGACCGACGAGCAGACCGCAAATCGCTGGTTTGCTGAGAACGCCCAGATCATCATCATCAAGCACGGTCACGAAGGCTCCATGGTCTACACCAAGGACGGCGACTCCTACAAGGTCAACATCGTTCCCGTAAACGCACTGAAGTCCACCGGCGGCGGCGACTCCTACTCCTCCGCATTCCTGTATGGTCTTCTGTTCGGCCGCGATGTAAAGAACTGCCTTGAGCTTGCTACCACCAGCGCATCGCTCGCAGTTGCAGCACCCTGCTGCTCCGACGCAATGGTCGGTCTTGACGTACTGGAAGAGGTTCGTGCAAAGGCGATCGCAGAGCACGGCGAACTTGTTATCAAGCTGTAAAAACACTATAATAAAGGGGAAAGATATTTTCCCCTTTATTTTTTTACTTCATTTCAGGTGGTGATCCCTCTGAGCGGATTTTTTGTCAATTGCTTTATTGCGCTTGGCGCATTCTGCATCTATTTTGCGGCGCAGTTTGCCATGTCCTTTGCCATGACGCTTGTATCAGAAAGCGCCTGCATGCTGCGCTTTCCCGATGCCACATTCGATCAGGTCTATGATTTTTGTGAGCAGTTTATCGTAAGCCACCAGTGCTTTGCGCTGATTTTCGCCGCGCTTTTTACCTTCACCATGCTTTGGGGGTATTTTAAAGCCAGAGGTCTTTCTCCCATCGAAGAATTGAATGCAAAGAAAATCACACTGGGACACACGGTACTTTTCATGTTCATCGGCGTGATACTGAATTTTGCCGTGGGCATCATCGTCTCCCTCATCCCCTGGCCCGAGGCATGGATGACGGTTTATGAAGCGGAATCTTCCCAGCTGCTGGAATCGGAAGGATTCGTCTTCCGTTTCCTTGCCATCGTGCTTGCCGCCCCCATTATGGAGGAAGTGATCTTCCGCGGCATGATGCAGACCTATCTTTCCCGTGCGATGCCTGCCTGGCTTGCCGCACTGATTCAGTGCATCATCTTCGGCGTCATCCACGGTACGCCCCTTTGGATGTGCTACACGTTTATCCTTGGCATCATCTTCACCTTCTGCAACAAAAAGACGGGCACCCTTTGGACAAGCATCGTCATGCACGTGGGCTTTAACCTGTTTGCCATGATCCCTGCATAAATTCTCCGTACACTTTCAGTCACCAAATACTTTTTGGTGACTTTTTCTTTTCTTATCCGAAACAGTGCTATAATGAAAGAAGAAATCGAGGTGGTTTATCATGCGTGCATCTGCCGGCGCAAGCAAACGGCACGACGTTGACATGACACAGGGCAATGTATTTTCCCACATTCTGCAATTTTCGCTGCCACTTTTGATGGGCAATATTTTCCAGCAGCTTTACAACACCGTGGACACATGGGTGGTGGGAAATTACGTAAGCAACGAGGCATTCTCTGCCGTAGGCACGGTCTCACCCATCATCAACATGTTGATCGGCACATTCATGGGTCTTGCAAGCGGCGCAGGCGTGGTTATTTCCCAGTACTACGGTGCAAAGGATTATAAAAAAGTCCACGACGCGGTGCATACGTCCATCATGCTGACGACAATATTGACCATTATTTTCACCATCGTCGGCATTGTCATCACCCCTGCGATGCTTAACATGATGAAGACCCCTGACAATGTCATGCCCGAGGCAACACGATACCTGACGATTTATTTTGCAGGTATGGCAGGGCTACTGTTTTACAACATGGGCGCAGGCATTCTGCGTGCAGTGGGCGATTCCAAGCGGCCGTTTTACTACCTTGTTGTGGCAGCGGTCATCAACACGGTGTTGGACCTTGTGTTCGTCATCGTCTTTGAGATGGGTGTTGCAGGTGTGGCCTACGCAACCATCATCGCACAGGCAATATCCGCCATGCTGACCATGGCAACGCTCCTTCGAAGCGATTCCTGTATCAAGGTCATTCCCCGTGACATCCGCCTGCATCGCGATATGCTGGGGCAAACGGTGCGCATCGGCATCCCTGCCGCACTGCAGATGGCAGTGACCGCATTTTCCAACGTGTT
>JAGBGW010000137.1 GCA_017935825.1 Clostridia bacterium | reverse complement strand
TCTTTTACAGTGGAATATTTTATGCTAAAATGTGTCTATCAGATTATTTTGGACGCAAATGTTCCAAGGAGGTAAATATAATATGGCATTGATCGGACTTGACGTCGGCGGTACCGGCGCAAAAGCTGTCGCATTCGGTGAAGGCGGCGTAATTCTTTCTTCTGCCTATCAGGAATACGACATGATTCAGGATCATCCCGGTTGGTATGAGCTGGATCCCCATCGCATGTTTGACGCTGCGTACAACGTTCTTCGCAAAGCTGCTGCTGACTGCCCCGAAGAAGTAAAGGGCATCGGTGTATCTTCCTTCGGCGAAAGCTTCATTTTCATGGATGAAAACGAAGAGATCCTCTGCCGCAGCATCATGTATCTTGACACCCGCGGTGAGGAATACGTGGATGAGATGCGTGATATGATCAAGGACGATGTGGAAGGTTTCCGTCTTCGCACGGGTACGCTGCCCCGCAACCTGCAGTCCATCTACAAGATCCGCGTACTGGAGCAGTACAACCCCGGCATCCTTGCGCGCACCAAGAAGGTCCACTTCATCGCTGACTTCGTGCTTTCCCGTCTGGGCGGCGAACATGTGACCGACTACGGTCTTGCAGCCACCACCGGTGCATTTGATATCAATAAGAAGGAATGGATCACCGACATGTTCGAATGGGCAGGTCTTGATCCCGCAGTGTTGCCTAAGCCCGTTCCCACCGGCAGCACCTTCGGTCATCTGAGCAAAAAGGCTGCAGAGGATCTTGGTCTGAAGGAAGGCATCGTACTGATTTCCGGCGGTCACGACCACGTGCCCTCTTCCCTTGGTTCCGGCGTCTATCGCGCAGGTACCGCAATGAACGCAATCGGTACCGTTGACACCTTCATGCTGATCACCGATCAGGTGGAAGCTGCACAGAGCTATTCCGGCTTCAAACCTCATCTTCTTCCCGGTCACTATCAGTTTGCGCCCGGCGGCAACCTGACCGGCGGCGTACTGCTCAAGTGGTTCCGCGACCACATCGGCAAGTATGAGAAGAACATGTGGGCAGCCGAAGGCAAGGACTTCTATGCAGAATATGAAAAGCAGATGCCCCAGGAACCCACTGATCTTCTGGTCCTGCCCCGTTTCGGCGGCTACGGCAACACCTTTGCAGATCGCGCAGGCATTCTGAATCTGACCCTTTCCACCACCAATGAGGAGATCTACCGTGCATTCATGGAAAGCGAGACCTACGAGATGTACACCGGTCTCAAGCGCCATATGGATAAGTTTGGTCCCCTGTCGGGCGTAACTGCAGTCAACGGTGGTGCAAACTGCGCAACCTACATGCAGATCCGCGCTGACATCTACAACGTACCCGTCTCCACCATCAATTGCCCCCAGCCCGGTGCAATGGGCGACGCAATGCTGGCAGGTATTCAGGCAGGCATCTACAAGGATGTTCATGAAGCCGTTGCAGACTGCGTAAAGGTCCGCCGCGTATTTGAACCCAATGCAAAGAATCATGAGTACTACATGGGCATGTACGAAAAGTACATGAAGGTGTACGAATTCATGAAGAGCATTGAAGCCGGCAAATAAGAATAGTCCACCCAAGAACGGATGAAGCATCACTTCATCCGTTCTTTTATATTGCGTGAAAAAACGCGCTGTGTTAGGATAAAGATAACATTTTTAACAGGAGAAAACAGATATGACCAAAGTACTTGTCGTCATTCCTGCCCAGGAGGAACATCGCGCAAAGCTGGAAGCAGCTGCGCCCGAATTTGAGTTTGTATATTCCACCCCCAAGGATGCAACAGAAGAAATGATCGCCGAGGCAAATATCATCATCGGCAACGTGCCTGCAGGCAAGATCAAGGCTTCTGAAAACCTGCAGCTTCTGCAGCTGAATTCCGCAGGTACGGATGCCTATATCGTACCCGGTGTGCTTGCAAAGGGCACGCTTCTTGCAAACGCGACGGGTGCATATTCCAAGGCGGTTGCGGAGCATCTTTTCATCATGGGTCTTGCCATGCAGAAAAAGCTGCATCTTTATCGTGACAATCAGGCACGAAGCGCCTGGGAAGATGAAGGTCTTGTCACTTCCATCGCCGACTCCACCGTGTTGGTGGTGGGTCTTGGCGACATCGGCACCCACTTTGCCCGCATGGCAAAGGCACTGGGCGCACACACCATCGGCATCAAGCGCAGAGCAAGTGAACCCGTGGAAGGCGTGGATGAACTGTACCTGACGGACGAGCTTGACAATGTTCTCCCCCGCGCGGACATCATCGCTTCCTTCCTGCCCGGCACGGGTGCAACCGCAGGCATTTACAGTGCCCAGCGCCTTGCCCTTATGAAGGATACTGCCATTTTGCTCAACGGCGGCCGCGGCAATGCCATCGACACCGATGCACTTTATGAAGCTTTGAAGAACAAAAAGCTCTTCGGCGCAGGTCTTGATGTGACCAATCCCGAGCCCCTGCCTGAAGACCATCCGCTGTGGAAGCTGGATAACGTCTGGATCACTCCTCACATCTCCGGCGGTTTCCACCTGAAGGAGACCTTCGAGCGCATCGTCAACATCGCTGCGAAAAACCTTTCCCATATGGCCAAGGGTGAACCCATCGACAACGAAGTGGATTTTGAAACCGGCTATCGCAAATAAGGAGGCATTATGCGCAAGTTTACGTTGATCTTACTTGCGGCTGTGCTGATGGTAAGCAGCATGCTTGCAGGCTGTGGCTGCGGAAAAAAGGACGACACGTTTGGCAGACCCAATACACAGGCATACATCGACCACGCACAGGCCATCAAGCAGGCAATGCTGGGCGGCGGCACGGCAGTTGAATCTGCACTGATGGAAGCCGTCACCATCGAAGTGGTGGATGAGCAGGAGCATCAGGTGACGGTGGAAGTGACCGCGCCGCAGATCTACGACCGCATTGCACAGTGGTATGGGCTGACCTCCCCCGAGGGTCACACCCAGCAGGCACTGGAGCAGGAAGTCTACATTGCAGTGCAGGAAGCCGTGCAGAACGATGAATTTGAGACCGTGGAGATCGTCATCGAGTACATCGAAATGGACGACACGGGTCCCGTATACGTCATTCCCGAAGAAGGCAAAAACCACATCTCCGGCGGAATGCATCAGTTTTTCAACGACTACGATTACGACTATCCCCCCTGTGGTTTTGTAGACAATGCTTCGGGCAGCAGCCTTGATATTGCATCCATTGAACATCAGATCGTCATCCAGGCCTTGGCGGTTACCTATTACGACATGCTGCAGTACACGCAGGCAGATGTGGACGGCGACGGTACCAAGGAACTGTTACTGTTTGTGCAGGACCCCGGCTATTCCGTGCCCGGCGGTACGCTGATGACGCTGGATACCGACACCGATGCGTTTTGGTGCTACTCCTGTCTCGGCGCAGCAGAATCTACGGAATTTATTCTGCGCGACGGTCAGTATTATTTCCTTGACAGCTACACTGCCGCAGGCAACCAGATGGCGGACTACCGCACCTGGGCAGACTACGATGGTTGGCAGAGTGTAGGTTATTACAGTTCTTCCTACCAGGGTCCGCAGCAAGGTGTGGTGGTGGATGAATGTGTATGGGACGGCAAAGACGTGACGCCTGAAGAATTCTTCAGTACAAGCGACACGGTCATTACCTACGACAACCCTGACCTTCACATGCAGCAGGCAACGGGAAGCTTTGACGGCATGGTGGACACACTCGACACCTATCTGACCGAAAGCTACTATCACGATTACCATCTGATGGAGCGTACGGATTTAAACGGCGACGGTCTGGAAGACTGTGTATTTGTCACAAGCGGCACGTATGAATACCGCATCCGCGCTTTGAACGCGGAAAATGTACAGGGCGGCGAACCTTTCTTCAATGTGGAGGACGACCAGTACATCTACACTGCCATCGCGCTGGTGCAGACCGCAGACGGCGCAACAGTCAGCGTTTCCCGCATCTGGCCCAGTGGTTCCTACTCCACTGACAAAACCATTGCGGTCAAAGACGGCGCACTGTATTTTGATGAAACCTGCTACATCTACGACAATTCCTGGCATGGCTTTGGCGAACATATCCCGCCGGAAGATATGCCCAGCGACGACAATCTGGGCGTGGAGCTGCTGGACTTCATCGGCATGCCCGTGCGTGAGGTGGAATACTATCTGACCGACTATGCAGAGTTCGGCGGCGGTTTCATCGAAGGCAATTTTTACGGAGAGCCCATTTCCCTTTTGATCGGCAAAGATTCCACGGGAGAAAAGGTGATCGTGGGTCTGACCGTGGATCACAGTTCGATGCTAGAAATCGACTTCAATACCGACATGTCTATGACTGCGGTAAACCTTTGGGAAAACATCGAGCACACAAGAACGCCCTGGAATCCCATCGAGCTGATTCAAAGTGAGTACGGCACACGCCTGTATTACGATCACCCCTATACGGGTGATACCTACACCATCGATCTTTTCTTTGATTCCACAGGCAAGGATGCAAATCTGATTCGTCTGGAAGTCTGGCCCGAATTCTAAAGCACATAAAAAGACGGAAGATTTTTCTTCCGTCTTTTTTCTTGACGCTCAATACTATACATGGTATAGTATTGTATAACAAATCATATTGTATTTGGTACATGATTCAGAAGGAGGATGGCATGGACGTTCAGCTCAAACGAGGTTTGCTGGATATCTGCGTGTTGTCGGCGATCCGCGATGAGGATTCCTACGGCTACCGCATCGTCAAGGATATGAAGCCCTACGTGCAGATTTCCGAATCCACGCTCTACCCCATCCTGCGGCGGCTGGAAGCGGCACAGCTTTTGACCGTGTGCACGGCGGAGCATAACGGCAGACTGCGCAAGTACTACCACATCACAGACCTTGGTCTTAAACGCATTGAAGAATTCAAAGTGGAGTGGAACGAGATCATCGGCATTTATAACTACATCATGCGGGAGGATGCACAGCATGAATAAACAGGAATTTTTAAGCGCTTTGGCGCAAAGACTTTCCGCACTGCCTGAGGCGGAGCGGGATGCATCGCTTGCCTATTACAGCGAGATCATAGACGACGCGCTGGAAGAAGGCATGTCGCAGGAAGAGGCCGTGGAATCGCTGGGCGACATCGACCAGATCGTATCGCAGATCGTGGCGGACGTACCCCTTTCCAAGCTGGTGAAAAAACAGCTGAAGCCAAAGAAAACCCTCAAAGCTTGGGAAATTGTACTGATCATCTTGGGTTCACCTGTATGGCTGCCGCTGCTTCTGTCTGCAGTGATCGTGGTGGCGGCGGTATATATCTGCATCTGGGCGGTGGTCATCAGCCTGTATGCAGTCGACCTGGCTCTCGGCGCAAGCGCATTTGCCATGCTGGTCTGCTCTGTGGTCTTCTTCGCACTTCGCTCCCCCGTTGCAGCGCTTTGGATGCTGGCGGCAGCGCTGATTTTGGCAGGACTTACGATTTTGTTCTTCCTTCTTTCCAACCTGTGTGCAAAATACACCGCCATTTTAGGCAAGAAAATCTGCATTGGCTTTAAGAAGATGATCGTATCAAAGGAGGGCGCAAAATGAAAAGATCCAAAAAAGTCGCACTGATCACGGCACTGATTCTGATCGGGGCAGGCATCGTACTTGGAAGTGTATGCACTGCGATCACACAAGGTGACTTTTCCATGTTCAGTACCACCCAGTATATGGAATTGAACCACGATGTGACTTCGCCCTTTACAAGTATTCGCATTGAAGCTTCCGACCACGATGTGCACATCATCCCCTCCCCTGACAAGGGCTGTCATCTGACCGTCATCACCCCCAAACGCGATTCCGTCACCTCGGAATTTGATCGTGGCACGCTGGTGATCGAAGTGTGCAACCACCGCGCATGGTATGAGCATATCAGCTTGTTCAACTATCGTTCTCCCCAAATCATTCTGGCACTGCCCGAGGATTCTTACGAAAACCTCGGTGTGCAGGTGGGCAGCGGTAAAATCGAAGTAGCGGATGGATTCACCTTCGATGAAGTGAACCTGCACACAGGTTCGGGCAATGTGTTTGCAGCGAACATGCATGCAGAGAATCTTTTCGTCGATGCAAACAGCGGTAAGATCGAGCTTTACAACCTGAATGTGGAAAACATCATGCAGCTTGAAGCCTCCAGCGGAAATATCACGCTTTCCAATGTGAATTCCAACGGAAAGATCGAGGCAGAAGTTTCCAGCGGACGCATCACCTGCGATACCATGACCGTTGCAGGCACCATGGATTTTTCTGCTTCCAGCGGCAACACGGAACTTCGCAATGTACAGGCAGACGGTGGTATTCGCGCAGAATCCAACAGCGGCAAGATCGAATTTACCAACGTAATCACCGAGGGCCCGATGGATCTTTCCACCTCCAGCGGCAGCATCGTCCTTGAAGACTGCGATGCAGGAGAGCTTGATATCTCCACCTCCAGCGGCAGTGTGAAGGGACATCTTCTCACCGACAAGGTTTTCGTCTGCGACACAGGCAGCGGTTCCATCCACGTGCCCACCTCCACCACGGGCGGCGTCTGCCGCATCAAAACCGGCAGCGGTTCGATTCGGTTTGAATAATCCAATAGCAAAACGGTACAGTTTTCTGTACCGCTTTGTTGTTTGTCCGATTTTGTTATGGTACCATTTTGTCAAAGAGGCTGGCAAACTTGAATTTGGGGGTGAGGTGGCAAAATGATTAGAGTTATGGAGAACATTGACTTAGCACAATGTGGCATGATTTATTCAAAAGCATTCCCTATGGAGCATTGGGGAATTGATTGGACAGTAGAAAATGCAACAGAATATCTTCTGGATTTTTTTGAACAGAAAAGATTTGTTGGGTATGTATATGAAGAAAACGGCGAAGTATTAGGGTGTATATTTGCACTTTGTAAGATTTCCGGGAGCAAAGAAGAGATTTACATTAATGAAATGGCAGTACTTCCCGAACGTCAAGGGCAGGGAATCGGCAAACAGCTACTAAATGCAGTGAAAGATTTCAGCAAGGAAAAAGGACTTGCGGGAATTGTTCTTTATACAAACGAGCACGCACCAGCGGCTAAGTTTTACGAAAAGAATGGATTTCAGTTATCAAATGGAACGATATGTATGTATTACGAATAATTGAAAGTTAATTTACAGAACCGCTTTTAGCTTGTCAGAGCGACAAATTCCAATTTAGCAAACAAATAAAACCCGACCTGTGTTTTCGCAGATCGGGTTTATTTTATATAGTACAAAACGGGTTCGGGTACGTCTTTATTCGTTCTGTAATCCAGCAGTGTCACGTCACCTTCGCCGCCGCAGATGCAGGCGGTGTAGCTTCGCAGGGGCAGGTGGACTTTTTCAATTCTTGCGCCGTCGATTTGGGTTTTGATGCCGCATTCTTCCCCCACATCCACATTGCTGCGGAACCAGTTGAAGCCGCTGCCTTTATACTTCAGATAGGCTTCCTTGGCACACCAGATGTCGAAGAACATGCCAAGACCATGGGATTTGACCAGTTCCATCTCATGGCGCTTATACCAGCCGCGGATGATCAAACCTGCATTAATGGGGCGGATCAGCTGGATATCCGCGCCGATATTTTGGCTTGAAAAAGCGCACAGCCAATATTCACCGCTGTGGGAGACGGAAAAATGCACCTGGGGCATATTGGGAAAATATGGCTTGCCGTATTCGGTTTTCTCCACCGTCAGGTCGATTTTATCAATGCCGCAGCGGAACGCATAGTCTCTGGCACAAGAAAGAAGAAGGCTGCGGGACGTGCCTGCCTTCATATCATATAAATATACAACTGTGCCGATGGACTTGTTCAACGTGTGGCTCCAAACTACAGATTAATATGCGTTTATTATATCGAAATTTGGGATATGGTGCAATTTGTTTTGCGTATCTTCTTCCAATCGACGGGTGGTTTATGCTAAAATAAAAGCAATGAAGTTTTGAGGAGAAAACGCAATATGGTTTTGAAGCTGGTATTATTGTATCTTGTTATCATCAATATATGTGCACTTCTCGTCTATGGGCTGGATAAGCTTAAAGCCAAGCGGTCTGCACGGCGCATTCCCGAAAAAACACTGTTTGCTCTCGCTTTTTTGGGCGGCGGTGTGGGTGCACTTTGCGGCATGTATGTCTTCCGCCACAAGACACAGCACAAAAGCTTTGTCTACGGCATCCCTGCGATACTCTTGGGCGAAGTATTTGTCATCGCCTTGATCCTGTATCTTATTTAATCTATCATTTTTAGGAGGCAATATGGAAAAGCATCCCTTCCCCGTCGGAACCCCTGAAAAGGCCGGCATTCCCTCTTCCGCTCTGATCAAATTCCTGAACGCCATCAAGCGTCAGCGCGTTTGCCTGCACTCGTTCATGATCCTGCGTCACGGCGAAGTTGCATACGAAGCAAACTGGGCACCTATGACCCCCACCGAGCTTCACCGCATGTACTCCGTCAGCAAGTCTTTCGTTTCCGTTGCAGTGGGTATTGCACAGGGCGAAGGTCTTCTTTCCATTCACGACCGCGTGGTGGATTATTTCCCCGAGCGTGTCACCAAGCATCCCCATCCCTATCTTGAAAAGGTCACCATCCGCGATCTTCTGATGATGAGCTCCATGTTCGACGATCAGCCCTACGACGGCGCAAAGGACATGGACTGGATCTCCACCTTCTTCAATACC
>JAGBGW010000136.1 GCA_017935825.1 Clostridia bacterium | reverse complement strand
TAGCCAAACTCAAGGTCGGGGGTGGAGCCTGCCTCGGTGGGCGTCAGGGTGATGCCGGAGCAAAGGATGCGGGGACCCATGAACTGACCTGCGTTGATGGCGTTGCGTGCTGCGATGGCGGTGAAAGCCTTATCCTCGCCGCAGTCGCGTACGGTGGTGTAACCGTAGCCAAGCAGGGTCTGTGCATAGTGCATGGTGTCAAGTGCGCGGCTTGCATCAGGTACGAAATAGCACTCGCTGATCAGGTCGCGGGTCATGGTCAGATGAATGTGTGCGTCGATCAGACCGGGCATTGCGGTCATGCCGCCTGCATCCACTTCCTGATCCACTGCACCGAAGTCTGCACCGCAGGCCTCGATCTTTGCGATCACGCCGTCACAAAACAGCAGATCACCGCAAGTAAGATCGGTGCCCTCGGTCAGTTCGGGGATAAATTTACAATTGCGAATTGCAAGAGTTGCCATAGTTTTCAATCTCCTTATTGCTGGAAGAATACTTTATTCAGCCTTGGCTGCAGCAAGTGCTTCCTTCTTTGCAAGACGGTGCATGATAAATGCGCTGACGGATGCAACACCCATTGCAGCAAGCATGATCATGAATACGTAAACATAGCCTGCATTGCCGTTTGCGTCGAGGATCTTACCGATGACCTTGGGAAGCCACAGGTCGGAGGAATAACCAAGAACGGATGCAAGACCGATGATGGTGCCCATCAGGTGCATGGGGGTGCGCTTCAGGCCATAGTATACGGTGGATTCAGAAGAGTTGTTCAGACGGAAGCAGAAGATAACTGCCAGTGCTGCGATGACTGCAACGACGACGAAGGCGTTCTGCTTGGGAACCAGAAGCAGCAGTGCCACACAAATTGCCATGCCTGCGGTTGCAGTCCAGATAAGCTTGGAGGTGGAGCCGCCCAGTTTCTTGTCGCGAAGGGTGCCGCCAATGGGTGCTGCAACGACCTTGACGCCGTAACGAGTGATGACGCCGAATGCGGAAGCCAGTGCCACGGGCAGAACGTATACGTTGTTCAGATAGGGGGACATGTAGGTCAGGCAGGAAGATGCCATGTAGGAACCCATGACCATGAATGCTGCAAGCCAGGTGATAGGCTCTTTGACTGCATCAATAACGGACTTCCAGGTGAACTTCTCACCCTTGGAGTTTGCAGCTTCGGGGTTCAATGCTGCCCATTTCTTATAATCGTAGAAGATTGCAATACCGATACCGGTAAGGAAGTATACGCTGGAAAGAACAAGGATCAGCCAGCGGAAACCTGCTGCGGTGCCGATTGCTTCACCGATGATTGCAGTAAGACCAAGGGAAAGCACGATGGTCATTATACCGTCCATCGTATTGGCAGCACCGAAGAGTCTGCCCTTTTCCTCGTTGGTACCCATCATACCGATACACTTGGTATATGCGCCCCAGTGAACGCTGATAGGCAGTGCCAACAACGTAAAGATTGCGCAGCAAACACCGTAGCCGGGGAAGAACATCAAAAGATAACCGCAAGCACCTGTAAGAATACAAGAAATGCTCAAAAGTGCCTTGGGGTTGACCAGGTCGCTTGCCATGCCGCCGAAGAACAGCAAAGGCGTACTCAGTGCTGCATAAGCTGCCAGCAGGCCGCCCATCTGCGCGTTGGTGAAGCCGAAGGAAGACTGGAAGGGGACGTAGAAGTTAACGCACAGGTACAAAATGTTGTACATGCCGCAGGATGCTGCCATCAAAAACAGGGGCAGCATTTTGCCTTTGAGGGGGGACGATTTCTTTTCCATATTCTCTCTCCTTATAATGAATTAAACCGTCTTGTTCAATAAACCAATTCACTAAATCAATTCACTGAACTTGTTTATCGAATCATAAACCCATATTCACACTTTGTCAAGAGGATTTATGATGATTCATGATGATAAATATCGGTTTTAGCGGAATATACACAGCATTTGGTGACGTTCTGCATAAATTTTGTATTGAAACTTTGCATAAAACGGTTGCCTTTTCTCAAATTTCCAAGTACAATTCAAATATATTCACCGATTCCATTCAATGAAATTCAGGAGCAATCATTTATGGCAACCAGAAAAGAACAGGCTGCGCTGGCAAAAGGACGCCTGATGCAGGCTGCAAAGGACCTGATCGCCCGCGAAGGCTACGACAAAATTACCATTGCGGACATCACCGCCGCCTGCAACATGTCCGTGGGCAACTTTTATCATTACTTTAAATCCAAGGGTGAACTGATCACCGTCATGGAGCAGGAACCTTTTCAGGGCAAAAGCAGCGAACTGCAGCAGATGAAGGATCGTCCGATTTTGGAGCAGTTGTGTTTTTATATCGACTACTGGATTCACCTTGGCGTGGATACCTACGGTCTTTCCTTCACCCGCCAATGGTTCACCTACCATGTCTCCAACCCCACCACGCTGGACGATCCGCAGAATAAGGATAATCTGGAGCTGAACAATCTAAGGTTTCTCTTTGCCCATGCCATTGAAAAGGGCGAGCTTGCCGCAGAAACTCCGGTGGAAGCCATCGTGCAGTCCATCGTCTTCACCCTCAAGGGCGGCGACTTCCACTTCACCATCACAGGCGGTGAGTTTAATTACATCGCATGGGGCGAAGATTACTGCAAAACCATCCTGCCCCTGCTGCTTGCCCCCTGGTATGTAAAATAAGGAGCAGTACATGTATTACAAGGATTTTCATGGAGAAAAAATTTCCGCGCTGGGCTTTGGATTGCTTCGCCTGCCCACATTGGATGGCGATGCTAACTGTATCGATCGTGAGAAAACCGCAATGCTGTTTGACCTGGCGATCAAAAGCGGCATCAACTACTTTGACACCGCATTCACCTATCAGGACGGCGACTCCGAGCGCGCTGTGGGCGACGTGCTTTCAAAGTATCCCCGCGACAGTTACCTTCTGGCAAGCAAGTTTTATGTAGCAAAAGGACTCCCCATTGAAGAGGTTTTTGAAGAACAGCTTCGGCGCTGCAAAACGGACTACTTTGACTTTTACCTTCTGCACGGCGTACAGGAACAATTTATCGATGCCTATCTGGATGAAAAGAACGACTACATCGGATACCTGAAAAAGCAGCGCGAGCTTGGTCGTATCCGCTACCTTGGCTTTTCTTCCCACTGTGCCCCCGAGGCTCTGGAAAAATTTCTTGACGCTTACGATGGCTACGACATGGGGCTGATTCAGCTGAACTTCGTGGACTGGACCATGCTGCAGGCAAAGCGCCAGTACGAGATTCTCACCGAGCACAACATTCCCGTATGGGTCATGGAACCCTTAAAAGGCGGTCGTCTGGCGGAACTGGATGAAGAATCCCGTACGATCCTCCAATCTTTCGCCCCCGATCGCAGTATCGCCTCCTGGGGCATGCGCTTTTTGCAGACTCTCCCCAATGTCTAGACCGTATTAAGCGGCATGAGCACGCCCGAACAACTGCTCGATAATCTTGCAACCTTCGATCACCACGATCCGTTAAATGAAAAAGAACAAGCCGTGCTGGAACAAGCCCGCAAAGTCTTTATGGATAAGCTGGGCGTTCCCTGCTCCGCCTGTCGCTACTGCTGTGATACCTGCCCTGCAGGACTGGATATCCCCATGCTGATCCGCGGCTACAATGAGCAAAACACCAGCGGTGAACTTTGGCGCCTGGGCTCCGCATTAACCGCCGCAGGCAACGCCGCCGACTGCATCGGCTGCGGTCTCTGTGCAAAAAAGTGCCCTCAAAAAATCAACATCCCTGAAGTTATGCGGTCGATTCGTGATTTGCATTAAAAAAGCAACCACCCCGTCGTGCGGTTCTGCGACGGGGTGGTTTGTTTTGTACGCATATTTGCCCTTTTTGCGTACAATCTTGAAGGTAAACAACAACATACATAGGGGTAAAGCTGCCTGTGACAACTTCGGGCGTTGTGCCCATTCCAACAAGGAGTTTGATCCGTCTCGCCTTATATGTTGCCCGATTCTGCTCGCGTATTCCCTGACCGGGTCAGCCTGTTTTGCCATTGGTCGGGAACCAGAATCCATATAGGGTTCGGATCGCGTGTTAGTTTCATCTAACAATTAGTATGTTAGCGCAAACTAACCAATCTGTCAACCCCTTTTTTCTACATTCATTGCTTTTTTTTCGGGAAGATGATAGAATACCTAAAACAGCCTGTAAAGATACACATTGAGAATGGAGCATGTCTATGGAATTAAGAGAATCTGCGCAAAATTACCTGGAGTCCATCCTGGTGATTTCCAAACGTCAGGAGGTCGTCCGTGCCACGGACATCTGCGCATATTTCGGCTACTCCAGACCCACGGTATCGGTGGCACTGAAGCATTTCCGCGAATCGGGTCTGATCAACGTGGATGTCAATAACCACATCACCCTGACACAAGAAGGTCTTGAAGTTGCAACGTCCATGTACGAACGTCACACGGCGCTGACCCAGATGCTGATGCAAATCGGCGTACCCAAAGAGATCGCGGTGGAAGATGCCTGCAAGATCGAGCACGATTTAAGCCCCGAAACCTTCGAGTGCCTGAAGCGATACTTCGAAGCACATAAAGCCGATTAACAAAAAAGACTCAGGTTTTACCTGAGTCTTTTTTCTTATGCATACGCTTGTACTTTTTCTTTTAAGAATCGAATGGATTCTTCCAGTTCTCTTGTTCCATGGACATTGCGGATGATGATGGTCTGCACGCCTTTTTCCAAAAGCGCCGCAATGTAGGAATCAAGGTCGCTTATCCCCTGCCCCAATGCCGTGGGATGCCCTGCCCCATCCGCATCGCAGATGAAGGCTTCGGCGATTTTCTGTGTATTCCTTACCAAATCCAGCATAGCACTTCGGCGGGCAAGAAAATCACCGATCTTCATGCATTCCGTGGGGTCGAGGACAGTTGCTCCCTCATATGCCGTCACACCGAGGCGCGCTGCCTCATGCAGTGCCGCCTCTTTTTCAAAGGGAATATCCGAAAGCAAAACCGCGATCTGCATGGCAGTTCCTCACTTCAACGCCTCAGGGTTGAGGCATTCCAGCTCGGGCAGAACAAATCTGCCGTCTTTTCGGATCAGCACATCATCAAAATAGATCTCACCGCCGCCGTACTCGGGGGTCTGGATCATCACCAGATCCCAGTGGATGGCGGATTTGTTGCCGTTGTCGCAGGAATCATAGGCATTGCCGGGGGTGAAGTGGATGGATCCGGAGATCTTCTCGTCGAAAAGAATGTCGCACATGGGCTTGATGATGTAGGGGTTGACGCCCAGCGCAAATTCGCCCACATAACGTGCACCCTCGTCGGTATCCAGCAGCGCGTTGATGCGCTCGTTGTCGTTGGACGTTGCCTCCACGATCCTGCCGTTTTCAAAGTGCAGGCAGACGTTTTCGTAGCGGAATCCATTTTCCAGACTGGGGGTATTATAAGTGATGACACCGTTGACGGAATCGCGGATGGGTGCAGTGTAGATCTCACCATCGGGGATATTGCGTTCGCCGTCGCACTTGATGGCAGGCATTCCCTTGATGGAGAAAGAAAGGTCCGTGCCCTTGCCCGTGATGCGGACACGATCAGTGCGCTCCATCAGTGCTTTGATGCTGTCCATGGCGCGGGACATCTTTGCATAATCCAGGCAGCAGACATCGAAGTAGAAGTCTTCCATTGCCTCGGTAGACATGCCTGCCAGCTGCGCGAAAGCAGGGGTCGGCCAACGCAGCACCACCCACTTGGTGTGGGGCACACGAATCTGACCGTGGACCTTCTGCCAATAGAGCTTGGACCACATTTCCCGCTTTTCATCGGGTACATCGCCCAGTTCCATGGCATTGACGCCGCCGCGGATGCCGATATACGCCTGCATGCTGCGCATCAGCGCTGCATCCACTTCCGCTTTCAGATTCAGCTGCTGCTCACTTGCTGCATACTGCAGTGCACGGTTGACAGAGGCATCGTTGAGCCATACAAAGGGGCAGCCGCCTGCGATTTCCACCTGACGCACCAGTTCACGGACCATCGCCATATCGATGCCCGTAGCTTCGATCAATACATTTTCGCCCTTTTGCACGCGGCAGGAATACTGCACAAGGTTGCGTGCAAGGCGTTCCATTCTGGGATCAATCATTTTGTTTTCTCCTTCTTTCCTTCTTATCGGAAGGTTTCTTTTCCTCCGTGGGAACAATACTCTGATGCAGGTTTTCCAGCGCATCCAGACAATCGATATGCGCCATGGTGACGAAGATCGCCTGCTGCATCACCTGTTGGGCATCCCTCTGTTGGGTGTGCTCTGTCTTAATGCAGGCATTCTGGCAGGCGGCAAAGCTTTCATAGCTTTGGCGTATGTCGCTGCCCATCACATCAAACAGTTTTTTGATCTCGTCCATCGCCATGGTTCGCTTCAAAAAGGCGATCATCAAAATCAGCGCCAGATGCTCACGGGTATATTTTTTCCCCTGCGGACGGGGTAATAAACCTTGTTTTACATAATTGTTGACCATGGATGCGGTCAGGATCTCCTTCTGCGCCCCGCCCTGCAAAGGCAAAAGCACATTCGATACATAGGTGACCACCTGATCCATATAAAGTCCAAGGTCGGGAATCTGTTCCCAGTCTACGGGGAGGAACCCCCGGCTGTCCATCATAAAAAGCCCTCACTTTTTACTGCATGAAATGTTATAGATATGATACCATGACAGCATTTATCCATCAACAGATTTTTCATTCAAAACCACGTTTGGTGGTTTTCAATACCGTATCACCTGCCGCAGGATTTCGTTATCAGCGTATACAACACTGCATTACGCACAAAGTATATGTTTTATGAGAATTTTGCAGGTTTTTTCCATGTTTTTTATCCACAAACATTGTGCAAATCCAGTCGGTTGTAGTATACTGATTACAACTGCCCAAGGGCAATAATGATTCTCATTCAACTAAAAGGAGCGAGGAATTATGAACAAGAAGACGCTCGAAGACATCAACGTCTCCGGCAAAAAAGTACTTGTACGTGTTGACTTTAACGTCCCCATGAAGGAAGGCGTTATCACTGACGAGACCCGCATCATGGCTGCACTGCCCACCATCAAATATCTGGTTGGTCAGAATGCAAAGGTCATTCTGTGCTCTCACCTTGGCCGTCCCAAGGGCGAGTTCAAGCCCGAGTTCAGCCTTGCTCCCGTTGCAAAGCGTCTGGGCGAGATCCTTGGCTGCGAAGTAAAGATGGCTAAGGACGTCATCGGCGAAGATGCACAGCGTCTTTGCGCAGAGATCAAGGAAGGCGAGATCGTCGTTCTTGAAAACGTCCGCTTCCATAAGGAAGAGACTTCCAAGGACAAGGAAGAGAACGCAGCTTTCTCCGCAAAGCTTGCTGCTCTTGCTGAGCTGTATGTAAACGATGCATTCGGCACCGCACACCGTGCACATGCTTCCACCACCGGCGTTGCAGATTACAT
>JAGBGW010000135.1 GCA_017935825.1 Clostridia bacterium | reverse complement strand
GTCCACGTTTTGCCATCCTGCTGCAAGGGGCATTGCATTTTCATTTTCCAAAATGTCGGGACCTTCCAAGAGTTCATAGAGAATCTGGCGTGGTCTGCCCACACTGGACTGATCCACGGAACGCTGCACCTGTACCAACCCCTGTGCATTTTCATCAGGGAAATACAACGTAATGGTATCCCCCACCAGGTCTCGGAACATGGCACTGGAAAGGTTTCCTGTTTTACCGGCAACATAACGGTTGACGGAAACAGAATCCATCTGAACGGACACATAGTCCACATCGGGCATATTGTTTAAGATGCTCAGCACGATGGAACCGATACGAATCATTTTGCGGCCCGAAGATTCTGTCCAAAATGCCGGGTCTGTGGAGATATTGACGGTCAGTACGCTTTGCCCAAGCTCATTTTGCATCAATGTGGGAGACTCCAAAAGGGTGACGCCTTCCGAGAACACAGGCGTACAGCGCATGGTATCGGCAGGACCTGCAAGAAGCTCGTTGATGATGGTGGTCGCCATATCCTGCGTATCGGTTACCGTGCGCACTTCGGGCAGAAGGTAGTCGTTGCTTCCGTCCTGAAAATACAAGGTGATGGTACGGGACTGGCTTCCCATCAAAACGGCCTGTTCGATCTGCTGGATCTTTTCATCCAATGTGCCTGAAAACATCCCTTCGGGACCGGAGGTATACCCCATGATGGTGACTTCCTTTTCGTTGCACATGAGGGTGACATATTCAACGCCGGGGATGGAAGTCAAAGTATTGACGATGGAGATTTTTGCAAGCAGCAGCTGGCGCTCATCCAGCGACAGCAATTCTTCTGAAAGATGAACGGTCACAAGGTTTGCACTTTGTTCCGTCATTTCCAGTCGCACGTCGGAAGGAATGATGGCATAGAGCGTTTCATCCCTGGGACCTGCAAGAAGGGCATTGATCGCCGCGTCAACAAGGGACGAAGCGCTGCTGACACCTACACTTCTTCTTTCCGAATACAAGGTTTCCGTATCGTTGACACCGGGGAAATACAGCACAAGTGTTTCCGACGGCACGGCAACGGTGGAATTTTGCGATTCAAGAAGCGCATCCTGTTCTGTCTGTGCCACATTTTCTTCCTTTTTGCCGCAGGCGGCAAAGGAACAAAGCATCACAATTGCAAGCAGCAATGCCATGGCTCTTTTTTTCATTTGCGCTTCACCTCACAATCCAAAGTTTCAATTCATGTTCTTTATGCAGGCAGGATGCCGCAAAGGGAATCATAGTCCACCTTCCAGACACCGCTTTCCAGCGCAAATTCCAGCATTACACCGTTGAGTTCATAGGTCTGTCCGGGACCAAGGTTGTATTTTACATTGACAAACACGGTGGCACCTGCACCATCCTGGGCAGGGATCAGTTCCAGTACCTCGTAGGATTCAAGTGTCCACTCACCCATGCGCAGGCTGTCGATCCAGTCGGCGTAACCGGGCTTTTCACTTAAATAATTATCCGCCACGTAGGTGTACAGACGCTGGGAGTTTTTCTCCTGCATCAGACGAAGTACAAGGGCAGAGACCGTCTGCAGGCTTGCATTGGATGCATACTGACGGGATATGGTCTCCAACAACTCATCAGGATTATCACCTGTGGGTGAAAGTCCCAGATCCTGTCGTTTGATACGTCTGCCAAGACCATCGTTTTCGGTATCCACCAAAATCTGTACCTGGCTTATACCACTGATACCTGTGACGGAATTGACGATGGACAACACCGCCATACGACGTTGGGTACGAACGGTGGATAAAAGCTCGGCGTCTTCTTCCCAATCTTCAGGCAGTTCCTGAAGGGGCTGCATAAAAGCTGCGTTGAAGGTAATAAACAAAGTGTTGCCGTTTAAGGCGGTATTGATGAGCTCCACACGGTCGTTGACAATGGGATTCAGATTCGGATACTGCTGCGAAGGTCCTTTCAGCAATTCCTGCAAAATGGCATTTTCAATGTGCTCATTGGCCGAATAGGAAATATTTCGCTCTTCACGACCAAGCAGCACATCTTCACTATAGGGAAAATACAGCGAGACCGTCTGTGTCATCGTCTGGGCAGAATTATCCGTAGAAGGACTGATGATCTGCGGCGATGCGGCATCCACATTTTGCGAAACAAATGTGTTATCCTGTGCAATTACGCGTCCGCGATAGGCACAGCCGCTTTGCACCAGCATCAAGCATGCCAGTGTGATCAGCCATATTTTTTTTATATGGTGTTTTTTCATTCCTGTGCCTCCTGTTGCTGTACTTGTTCTGTTATAGCCAAAGGAAGTCGCACCGTAAAGGTAGTGCCTGCGTTTTCCACACTTTGTACATCGATCGTACCTTGATGCATCTGAATGATCTGATAGACAATGGAAAGTCCAAGTCCATTTCCGCCTGCATCACGGGCACGGGCACGGTCCACGCGGTAGAAACGATCAAAAATATGTTCCAACGCATCGGCGGGAATGCCGATGCCGCTGTCTTTAACCCGAAGTATGGCTTCGTCGTCCTGCATGTCCAAATATACATGCACCGTTCCGCCCTCAGGCGTATATTTAATGGCATTGTCCGTCAGGTTCGTCACCATCTGGAACAAGCGCATATCGTCACCGGATACAACACACTCAGCATTGATATCCGCTTCCATGATGATATCCTTGGTTTTTGCAAGGGGTACCAGATTCCGAAGCGCACGCTCCATCACATCACCAAGATTGACTTGTTCAAAAGTAACGGTGCTGTCCTGTTTATCGATGCGGGTCAAAAGCAACAGATCAGATACAAGCAGTGTCAGTCGATCGATCTCGTGGTCGATATCACCTAAAAACTCCCGTGTCAGTTCTTCATCAAAATGTTCGCTTTGCAGCAGAGACTGTGTCAACACCTTCATGGAAGTAAGCGGCGTCTTCAATTCATGGGATGCATTGGATACAAACTCATTTCTTGCCCGATCCGTGGCTTCCATTTTGCGCGTCATACCATTGAATGCCGCAGCAAGACGTGCGATTTCACTATGGCCGCCTGCCTCGATGGCGACGGGATGCACCACACGTTCCAGGCTCATGGCTTCGATGGAATCTGTCAGCTCCTCCACCGGATTCAAGGTATAGGAAGCAACAAAGAAACTCATCAAAATAACCAAAATGCCGACGCCGATGGAGTTGATACGCATGTTTTTGCTGATCAGCGCCAGCATATCCACCACATCCTGCACACTTTGACTGTAGAGCACAACACCGATGCGGGAACCGTCATAGATCATCGGTGCAACACAGTAGATCAGCCACTGGGATTGTTCACCATCTTTGCCCTCTATAACATGTTCATGAAAACCATAGGAAAATTCACTGCCGCTGAGCACGTCTTCCACTTCGGTAAACCAAAGCTTTGTGGCGTTGACCTGCGAAAAAGCATCCGCCTGCACGATACCGTTTGCATCCGCCACCAAAATACGAGCATTGTTATTCTCGCTGACAAGGCAAATATAATCGTAGATGTCCTGTGCATCGTAAAGTGCAAATTCAGGCGCAATGGTGGCGGCTGCAGTTTCTACCTCTACGCGCAGCTCATTGACACGGCGATTGACCAGGGAACGCTCCACCAGATTAATAATCGAAACATTAAAAAAGGCAAGCAAAACAGTCATTATGACCATATAGATCACAATGAACCTGCCTTTTATGCTTGCCAATACAGATGCGATCCTATCTTTCAGCAAAGTAGTAGCCTACCCCCCATTTTGTATGGATATAGCGGGGATGACTGGGATCGGTCTCCACCTTTTCGCGAAGACGGCGAATGTGCACGTCCACCGTACGCAAATCGCCCAAGTAATCAT
>JAGBGW010000134.1 GCA_017935825.1 Clostridia bacterium | reverse complement strand
GTCTGACCGAAGATGTTCTTACGGTTCTGGGCTGCCCATTCGTCGCAGTTCTCAGCCATGGGAGAAGAGGGCGTAATGGGGTAGATGCAGGCAACGTCGCTGAAGGCATACGCGACATGCGCAGCAGCGTAGTTGCCATCTACAGTGAGTTTGGTAGACATACTTTTTCCTCCTTGTGTAATTGGGTGGTCTTCCGGCAGAAGGGCTTATCGCCCCCTGCTGCGGTAAAAGCATGGAAATAGGCCGACATGCTATCATTTGAAAAAATAAGGAGAACATACCAGCTTCTATTATTATACCTCGAATGCGTACATGTTTCAATGTTTTTATCGGTAGTTCAATATCGCAATGGCACTTTTTTTCAACTTTTTTAGAAGAAAAAAGACGATATTTTTTGGAATAATCAAAGCAGGACGGATCATACTAAGTGCGAGGTGATACACATGGTATTAACACAAAAAGAATCCATGCTTTTGAACGACTTGAAGACCCAGGAACAGACCTGCATCGAGAAGTACGAGCGCTATGCCGCCGATGCCTGCGACCGACGCCTGGGCACCCTTTTCTGGGATCTTTCCCAGGTGGAACGGGGACACTTGTCCAAGATCAATGCCATCCTTGCAGGCAAGGATGTGACAGGGTCGGCAGAAAGTCCTTCCGTGCCAAACGAGGATTTCAAGGACAATCCCACCTACACTGCCATGAGCGAGGGTGAGGACAAAAACACCGATTCCTACCTTTGTCAGGATGCGCTGCAGATGGAAAAACATGTTTCTTCCATCTACGACACCGTCATCTTTGAATGCACCACGCAAGAGCTTCGCGACCTGCTGGCCGAAATCCAGCGCGATGAGCAGAACCACGGCAAACGCATCTACGATTACATGTCCGCCAATGGAATGTATAGTTGAGATGCAGGGCATCTCAACAGTGAAATATTTGCTGCGCAAATGTGAAATACACCCGTTGGGTGTGTGAAATATTGCTGCGCAATGTGAAATATTCCCTTCGGGAATGTTTTATATGGTGGGGTAAGGGTGGATGTTTTCCAACGCTTGCGGGCGACCCCGACTGATGTCAGCAGGAAAGGACAAAACCGTTTGATCGTCCATCTTTGCCATCGTAGGGACCGTCGTCCCCGACGGTCCGCCAACGTCTGATTATGCTCCAACGCTTGCGGATGGGGCATGGCCCCATCCCTACAGGGTGTGATTTATATCTACCGTCATCGTAGGGGCGGGCGCCCTCGACCGCCCTGCGTGATATTTGCAGGAAAGAACAAAATCGCTTGGTCGTCCATCTTTGCCATCGTAGGGGCGGCTATCAGCCGCCCGCCAACGCCTGATTATGCTCCAATGCTTGCGGGCGACCAATGGTCGCCCCTACCGGGTATGATAAACATCCAACATTACCCAATCCATTTCAAAAATCAGGGTTTTCTTCCATATTTTTTCAGTACGCACGTGCCCCGATGCATCCTCCCCGATGCATGGGGGCATGTGTGTTTGGGGAAAACTGTCCTGCTTTTTCACAAAATGATGATGCTTTGTAAACAAATGTTATGAAATGTTATGCCGTAAAACGTTCGGGAAAAACATTCAATAAAATCTATTGGGTCAATAGAAAATATTAATATGACGTGCGACATGCGTGAATTTATTCACATAATGTGTGTAGAATGTATCGTAAAAACATGTATACAATGCAAAAAGATGCACAAAAAACTGATTTGACAGGGGAATTTCTGAAAAATATACACAATTTTGTAATACTATTTCGGTTGACAAGGAAACTCAAAGCGGTATAATAGCAACATCGCTTTTACGCTTTTAAGCATTAAAGTGAAAAACAATTATCACAGTTTCCTTAGGAGAAAAAGAACAATGAAGCACAGTAGTATGGCAAAAGTTTTGGCACTGGTCCTGGCACTTATGATGGTGTTTTCCTGCGTGGCATGCGCAAAGGAAGAAGCACCTGTTGCTGAAGAAGAAGCAGCAACCGATGCAGAAGTCACCACCGAAGAAGTTGCAGACAAATATGTAGTTGGCATCTGCCAGCTGGTCACCCACGTTGCACTTGATGCAGCAACCCAGGGCTTCAAGGATGCTCTGATCGACGAACTGGGTGAAGACGCAGTTGAATTCAAATATCAGGATGCTGCAGGCGAAGCAAACACCTGCTCCAGCATCGTCAACGCTTTTGTTTCTGAAGATGTAGATCTGATCCTTGCAAACGCAACCCCCGCTCTGCAGGCTGCACAGGCTGCAACCGCAGACATCCCGATCCTCGGCACCTCCGTTACCGAATACGGCGTGGCTCTTGGCATCGAAAACTTCGATGGTCTTGTAGGCGGCAATATCTCCGGTACCTCCGACCTTGCTCCCCTTGATCAGCAGGCACAGATGCTGGCAGACTGGTTCTCCGTAGCAGAGTACCCCAACGTAGGTCTTCTGTACTGCTCCGCTGAGGCAAACAGCCAGTATCAGGTAGACACCGTCACCGCAGAGCTGGAAGCTATGGGATACACCTGCACTGCATACCCCTTCTCTGACTCCAACGACATCGCAGCAATCACCCAGCAGGCAGCTGACAACAGCGACGTTATCTACGTTCCCACCGACAACAAGGTTGCTGACAACACCGGCATCATCGACGGTATCTGCCAGGGCGCCGGCGTTCCCATCATCGCAGGCGAAGAGGGCATCTGCTCCGGCTGCGGCGTAGCCACCCTTTCCATCAGCTACTATGACCTTGGCTACATCACCGGCAAGATGGCTGCACAGATCCTCACCGGCGAAGCTGACATTTCCACCATGGAGATCGCATACGCAGAAGACTTCACCTACAAGTACAACCCCACCATCTGCGAGGCTCTTTCTTTGACCGCTCCTGCAGATTACGTGGCAATCGGCGAATAATTACACAAACAAATCGGACGCTTATTGCGGTAAGCAATAGGCGTCCTTGCTTATTATTTGAAGGAAAGAGAGAAAATAACCAACGCATGCATCGTCTGCGCTGTTGTTCCCGATTCTTCTATTATTAAGCTTGATAAAGTATGTTAAAATGGTCATTCTGAGAAAAGACACATTGAAAAAGAGGTCGAATCTTATGAAAAAACATTGGTTTCAAACACTTGCGGTGCTGCTTTGCGCGACGATCTGCCTTGGGGCATTGGGCTGTGCAAAGACTGCAGAATACACCGTGGGCGTGTGCCAGCTTTCCACGCACAACGCATTGGATGAGGCAACAAAAGGCTTCTGCGATGCGCTGGAAGAACAGCTGGGTGACGATGTGGATATCCGCATCGAAAGCGCATCCGGCGATTCCAACACCGTTTCTTCTATTATAAATGCATTTGTCGCCGATCAGGTGGACTTGATCGTGGCAAACTCCACCCCCGTGCTGCAGAATG
Organism: Clostridia bacterium; assembly: GCA_017935825.1. GTDB lineage: Bacteria > Bacillota > Clostridia > Christensenellales > Maliibacteriaceae > RGIG9107. Next base: position 1,254 of record JAGBGW010000134.1, on the reverse strand, counting down.
CGGCAGCAGCCACCACGGATAGTCCCATCCTTGGCACTGCGGTCACCGACTACGGCGCGGCGCTGGGCATTGATGCCTTCGACGGCACTGTGGGCGGCAATGTTTCGGGTACCAGCGATCTTGCCCCCCTGGATGCACAGGCGGAGATGATCGAAGAATGGTTCCCTGCAGGCGACTATCCCAACGTGGGTATGCTCTATTGCTCCAGCGAGGCAAACTCCATCTACCAGATCGAAACGGTGGGCGCGCTGCTGGAGGAAAAAGGCTATACCTGCACGGTCTATCCCTTTGCGGACTCCAATGATATCGCGGCTGTCACCACCGATGCGGCGGCACACAGCGACGTGATCTTCGTGCCCACCGACAACCGCGTTGCCGACAACGTCACCATCATCGACAACATCTGCCGCGGCGTGGTGCCTGTCATCGGCGGCGATGAAGCCATCTGCGCAGCCTGCGGCGTGGCGGCCATCAGCGTGGAATACTACGACATGGGCTATGCAACGGGTCTGATGGCGGCGAAGGTGCTGACGGGTGAGGAGACGATTTCCCACATGCCCATTGCTTATGCGGACATCTTCACCGTCTGCTACAACCCCGACACCTGCGCGGCACTTTCCATCACCGTGCCCGACGATCGTTACGAAATTGTCAACAAATAAGAAATTCTGATGCAAATTCCGGCAGTACGCTGTAAAATTGCTTTTGTTTGAAGGAGGCGTATTTTAACCTATGTCCAGTTTTTTGAACGCATTGCCCGGCGCGGTGTCTCAGGGTCTGATCTGGGGCATCATGGCAATCGGCGTGTATATTACCTATAAACTTCTCGACTTTTCCGATCTGACCGTGGATGGTTCTTTTTGCACCGGCGCAGCCGTGTGCGTGATGATGCTGCTTGCAGGCTACAATATCTGGCTTGCCATGCTGGGCGCATTCATCGTGGGCATGCTCACCGGTCTCGCCACAGGTCTTCTGCATACCGCATGCGGCATTCCGCCTATTTTGTCCGGTATTTTGACCCAGCTTGCACTTTGGTCGGTCAACCTTGCCATCATGGGCATGAAGGCAAATCAGGCACTGAACGTGAACAACTTCGATCTGCTTGTTTCCCTGCGTTACCTGCAGGAGGTTGCAAAGGGCACCCGTCCCTTCTACCAGCATCCCATCTTCGTGGTGGGTCTGATGGCAGCTGCCATTATCGCACTGCTGTACTGGTTCTTCGGCACGGAGCTTGGCTGCGCCATTCGTGCAACG
>JAGBGW010000133.1 GCA_017935825.1 Clostridia bacterium | reverse complement strand
TATTCCAATTTGTATAAAATATGATAGAATAAATCCTGGTGTTTGAAATGGATAACATTGCGATTTCAAAAGATACCTTTGTCCCAAAGGCAAAGGTACGGAAACCGCTTTGTTTTCTGTTGCTTTTTTGCAGTTTCGGCGCCATAGCGTTTCCTGCCAAAACGTGGGGGACAGGGTTCAGATTAAGGAGCGTGCAGTTATGGGAATCAGAAAGTTTGATACGAAAGTTCAGCATTTGAAATATAAGGTTTTGCGCGAAGTGGCGCGACTTGCATGGGACGGCAAATTGCTGGAGAACGTGCTGGAAGTGCCCAAGAAGATCGTGCCGGGCAAAGTGCCCACCATGCGCTGCTGTGTGTATAAGGAGCGCGCAATTTTGTCCGAGCGTGTGAAGCTTGCCATGGGCGGCGGCAACACCGACGGCATCATCGAAGTCATCGACATCGCATGCGACGAATGTCCTGCTGCAGGCTATGAGGTCACCTCTTCCTGCCGCGGCTGCCTTGCACACCGCTGTGAGGACGTCTGCCGTCGCGGCGCCATCGTGTTTGACCAGTATCACGTTGCGCACATCGACAAGACCAAGTGCATCGAGTGCGGTCAGTGCGCAAAGGTTTGCCCTTATTTTGCCATCGTCAACCGCAAGCGCCCCTGTCAGATCGCCTGCAAAGTCAAGGCGATCTCCATCAACGAGGACAATGCAGCTGAGATCGATCAGAGCAAGTGCATTTCCTGCGGCGCATGCGTTTATCAGTGCCCCTTCGGTGCAATTTCCGATAAGTCCTTCATTTTGCAGGTCATCGATCTGATCAAAAACAGCTACAAGGGCTACAAGGTTTACGCCGTGGTCGCACCTTCCATCTCCAGCCAGTTCTCTTATGCAAAGCTGGGTCAGGTGGTAAGCGGCCTGAAGGCTTTGGGCTTCCACACGGTGGTTGAGGCTGCACTTGGCGCCGACATGGTGGCAATGGCAGAGGCAAAGGAACTGACCGAGAAGGGCTTCCTTACCAGCTCCTGCTGTCCTGCATTTGTACAGTTTATCCGCAACAACTATCCTGATCTGGAGGAGTTCATCTCCCACAACCTTTCTCCCATGGCTGTTATGGGCAAGTACATCAAGGAGATGGATCCCAAGGCGAAGGTGGTCTTCATCGGACCCTGCACCGCCAAGAAGGCAGAGGCACGTCTTGAATCCGTCAACGAGTATGTGGACGGCGTTCTTACCTTTGAAGAATTGCAGGCACTGTTTGACAGCCGTTCTTTGGAAATCACCCAAATGGAAGAGGATAATCTGGACAACGCTTCCTGCTACGGCCGTATCTTTGCACGCAGCGGCGGTCTGTCCGAATCCGTTGCACAGGCTTTGAAGGAACAGGGTCTGGATGATTTCCAGGTCAAGCCCGTGGTCTGCGATGGCATCGAGGCTTGCCATGCCGCTCTTCTTCGCAAGCGCAAGGAAATGTTGGACGGCAACTTCATCGAGGGCATGGCATGCATCGGCGGCTGCATCGGCGGCGCAGGCTGCCTGACCCACGGCATGCGCGATAAGACCCAGGTCGACCAGTATGCAAAGGCAGCAGGGGACCGCACCATCACCGATGCACTGGATGCGCTGAAGTAAAGGTAAAAAGCAAAAACTCCGAAGAAAATTCTTCGGAGTTTTTTTGTTTGCAAAAAAATAAGACCGTTGCCTAAGCGGTCTTATTGATTTGTTTGTTTCAATATATGTTGAGGGAACAACAATTTATTGTGGTAAACAACACCAGTGAGTGACACTATGAGTATAGCATGTACTGTTTTTCTTGAAAAATATTAAAATGTTGTACTGTGTTTATCAAAACTGATAAAACATTTATGAAACAGCGGCACAAAATGCCATAAGAACCTGTAAAAAACAGACGAGAACCGGGAAAAGACACAAATACGCCTGTCTTTGTCGATTATTCGTTATCGATAATGATAAGACCAATTACTTTTTTGGGTGGTTGTAAAAGTATTCTGATATTGATATAATTTTATCGTAAAAACAATAACAAAGGAGGCCAAGTTATGGCACGTTTTACTCTCCCTCGTGATCTGTATCACGGCAAAGGCGCTCTGGAAGCACTGAAGACTCTTGACGGTACCCGCGCAATGGTTTGCGTTGGCGGCGGTTCCATGAAGAAGTTCGGCTTCCTGGATAAAGTTGTTGCATACCTGAAGGAAGCAGGTATGGAAGTTGAGCTGTTCGAGGGTATCGAACCCGATCCTTCCGTTACCACCGTTATGCGTGGTGCAGAGGCAATGCAGAAGTTCCAGCCCGACTGGATCGTAGCAATCGGTGGTGGTTCTCCCATCGATGCTGCAAAGGCAATGTGGATCAAATATGAGTATCCGGAAATCACATTCGAACAGATGTGTGTAGTATTCGGTATCCCCGAACTT
>JAGBGW010000132.1 GCA_017935825.1 Clostridia bacterium | reverse complement strand
GCCCATGACGTTGCCGATCTCATGGGGGTCGGTGATGACGCAGGTGCTGCCGCAAAGTGCAACTGCGCGGCCGAAGTTCTCAGGGATCATCATGGTGCTTTCGATATGCAGATGGGTGTCGATGCAGCCGGGTGCAAGATAACGGCCCTTACCGTCGTAGGTTTCCTTGCTGGGCATGGAAGTCTGCTCGCCGTCGGTACGGACACGGACGATAACGCCGTCAAGAATATCAACGTCAGCAGGATAAATCTCACCGGTGATAACGTTTACAAGCTGTACATTTTCAACAGTCAGGTCGCAGGGAATGCGCTGCATTGCTGCTGCGATCAGGCGGCTGCGATCTTTGTTTTTCATGATCTGCATAACAAAAGCCCTCCAAAGAATAACAATTTGATGTCAAAGGCGATTTTTCGCCACTTGTGTCTGTATACAGTATACCTGCAAGAGAATTAAATTCAAGTATTTTTTTGTAATTCTTTTGCAAAATGTTCGTATTTTTGTCAAATTTGATTCTTCTTATGCCTGCTTGGTATGTGTTTTTCCAATTATTTTCGAACGTTTCAAGCAAAAAAACGGATGTGTATTTACATCCGTCTTTTTATCTACCAGGACACGTCAAATCCGTTTCCGTCCAGAACATGGCAATCGTAATTGTACATCGTTCCGTTATGCCCTGTGGAAAGGCTGCTGTCATATTCGGCAAGATAGTACATGCCGTCTTTGTTGTATGCGGCGAGAACGAATCCTGCGCTTTCGTAATTCATATAGTAAGTTTCCTTCTGCAGCACCGTGCAGATCAAAAGCCTTTCCCCATCGAAGGTGAAGGACAGGTTGTTGCTGAAGATCTCATAGAACAGACCGTCACCGCCGCTTGGTACATCCAGCACAATGTCATAAAGCCCATCGATGTTCTTTTGAAGCAGCACCAGCGTGTCGTCAAAAAGAAGCAGTGTCAGCCCGTTGGCATCGTCGTGATAGACGTAATAAAGATAGGCTTTGTCGAAGGAGAATCTCTGCAGAAGTTCCATCGATTCCGCATCGAAAAGATAGCAGACGATCTTTGTTCCATCTTCTTCGCAGGTGATCAGCTCCACTTTTCTGCCGCCATCGATCAGGCTGATCTGCTGGATGAAAATACCCTCCTGCAGCGGATAGACCATTTCGATCTTCTCTGCATGGAAAGACTCCATATTCTCTCCGTCATACGTATAGGGCATACGGTACAGACCATACCCTTCAGGCAATTGGGAAGTGTCCACAACCCGATCCTGATTGGTATCGGTATTGATGGTGAAAATGCAGGCATCCTCCGTCACCACACCATGGGAGAACATATGGTATTCGTCAGAATCGCCGCTGCCGCCGCCCATGGTGTCCACATTTCCGTACTCATTCTTGGAAAGATGAATGTCATACATTTGTCCTTCCAGAATGGGGACCTTGAAATAATCATGGAACAACTGATAAATTTCCCACTGCTGATCGGTAAAGTATTCCCTATCCTCCGTATTGATCCAGATGGTGGAATAGTGATCGATCTCAATACCGATGGACAGAGGATAGTAGTCGTAATAATCGGACAGCAGGATAGAATCTTCACTGTAGCCGCCTGCAGGGGTACGTTCTGCCAATTCCCAATATGCAAGGCCGATATCGCTCAATTCTGCTTGAGGATCAGCAAGATCTACAGCATGCACGTGCGGCTCGATATAGCTTTCCATCTGCACCCCCGAAGGGATAAACTCCCGTTCGGAATAAGTCTTATGGTCTGCAAATTCATATTCTGTTTTGACGGTGGGATCAACACCCGCACTGTAGCGGGTACGCCAAAAGATGCGGTTGTCCCATGTGACATTGACATCCACCTGTACCCCTTCCATCATGGAAGGGTCGCCCAGACGAACGTTTTCTTCAAACGTCACATCGTCCCGCCGATCGTATTGTTCTTTGACAAGACATGCCGTGCCGATGCCCAACACCAGGGTAAGTGCAAGGCACAGCGCCAAGGCTTTTTTCATACCTTAACCCTCCCCGGAAAGAGAATCCAACGCACGGCTGACGCGGTCGCCACGATAGTCGTAGGTCTGTTTGATGTAGTCCATCAGGTTCAAGCCCTGTTCATCCAGTTCGTCGGTGGTGATATCCCCCGCGATTTTGCCGCCGCGGATCAGGATCGCGCGGCCGATAAAGCCCGACACTTCCTCAATCAGATGGGTGGAAAGCAGCACCGTCTCATCTTCACGCAGGATGCCAAGGAGAACCTTGTAGAAATCCTCGCGATTGAAGACGTCGTTGCCTGCAAAGGGTTCGTCCATGAGGATGTAATCTGCGCCCTGGCTCAGCGCCATGATGACCTCAAACTGATTTTTCTGACCCATGGAAAACGAGCGGATGGGCTTGGAGTAGGGCAATTCAAAGAAATCCATCAGTGCATTGAATCGCTGGTGGGAGAAGTTTGCAAAATGCTCCGCATAGAAGCCCTCATGATCCCGCGCGGTCAAATTGGCAAAGAAGGAATGCTCACTGGTTGCAAAGGAAAGCTTTGCAATGTTGTGGCGGTCGATGGGTTCACCGTCCAGCAAGATGGTGCCTTTGTAGGGCTGAAGCCCCAAAATGCTTTTCATAAGGGTCGTCTTGCCTGCGCCGTTTTCGCCGAAAATGCCCACGATCTGTCCGCGGGGCAGGGTGAAGGAAACATCGTCCAACGCGACCTTTTTGCCGTAGGATTTGCTTACATTTTTCACTTCGATCATCGTAACACACTCCAAATCTTTGCCCATTGATCGGGCTGCATGCATTGCGAAGGAACCTTCGCCATGTAATACCAAAAGTATAAAAGAAGAAGAACGAAGGAGAACAGCACCATGATACCGGCACCCAGGATGGGCAGTGTCAGGCACCGTCTGTGCAGTTCAAACTTCTTTGGAAGTCGTTTCATCAAATAGATGCTTTTTGTTTCGCGATAATGGTGGCGGTAGTTGAAGGGGATCTGCAGCAGACACACACCTGCCGCAGCCCAAAACCAGGTGAGGGCATCCTCCAGCAATTCCACAAAATCCGGCATGACCGCGCCTTCGATCAGCACTTTTGCGGATCTTGACCATTCATACAGCCATTCCAAATGATTGGAAAAGCGGTTGAAGTAGAAAAAACTGTACAGTGTCGCTAATACAAACAGCGTGATATACGTCGTAAACTGGGAGTTGACGTTCATGCCAAGGGGTGCATGACGGGTAAGATCAAAGCGTTTGTTGTTCATCGTCATCCTCCCCCATGAAAAGTTTCCAAAGCGTGCCGCCGATGCCCACAAAAATCGCCGTCAGCAGCAGCGTAATATCATAAAGGTAGCCGTCATAATCGCGGACAAACCAAAGCATGGTCATGGTCAGGAAGAAAGAAAGCAGGTTGTACTTTTTCTTCTGCTGTGGGTCAAAGTGACAAAGTACCGCCAGCACGAAAGCGTACGAAACCATCAGCACGATGTTCCGCGTAATGCGAAGGGGATTGCTCAAAGGAATGACGGCAGCAACAAAATTACTGCGGAAGCAGGAAAGGAAGAACGTCTGGCCGCTTACAAGCCCTGCAGGAGCCATCGTCGTATAGAGGCAAAACATGCCGTACAGAAGCAATGCCTGCGCCGCCATGAGCATACCGAAACAGAGGAAATTGTACAATGTCTGCATGGCAATGATGCAGGGTTTGGACAATTGCAGGCGACCCAAAGTGTAATCGTTTCGGCTCTTTTTCGAAGCAAAGATGTCGGCTAAAAACAGCACAAACAAGCAGAATGCGGCAGCGAAGACAAACACAGCGTAGCTGCTTTTCAATACACCTTCAAAACCCAGCGGCTGCTGAGAATCCATGCCGATCTGCGCCAGGGTCATTTGCAGCGCATAGTAAAACATGCCGAATTCCACCGCCGCCATGGATAAAAGTACGGCAAGCAGACGATAGATGGAACATCTTGCAAGCAGCATGAAATAAGAAAGATATTTGCGCAAAACGATTCACCTCATTCCCAATACGCATCAAGAAGCGCCACGGCCTCTTCTTTGGAAAGCCCCATCTGGCGGAAGGAGCGTGCCATGGCGCGTACTTCATCTGCCAGAAGTTCCTTTTTTAAGCGGGCGATGGTTGTTTCATCCAGCACCATCAGGCTTTTTGCACCTGCGTGGGAGGCGATCAAACCCTCATCCTCCAGCATTTTATACGCCTTCTGTACAGTGTTGGGGTTGACACCCAAAAGCGCCGAAAGCATGCGCCGCGAGGGCAGTTCGTCCCCATCGACGATCGCCCCTGCCGCCGCGCCGCGCTTGATATACAGCAGTATTTGCAGGTAGATGGGCATGCCATCCGCCATGATAAAATCTTCAAATCCGATCATTGTATTTTCGTTCCCTTCCAAGCAAACTGTATGAAGGGTGTAATACAGTTTGTAACTGTATTATTGCATTAGTACAGTTGCTTGTCAATACGGTATTTGCAGTTTTTGCTGTCTTCGTCTTTGCCATATCAAAAAAGCAGAAGCGGTTTGCTTCTGCTTTTTCTTTTAATCCAATCTGATTTTTTGTTCCAGCCGTTCGGAGAAGAATGCGGAGATCGCCTGCTGCAATTGCTTTCGTATCTCCGTACCGAAGTGGAAGGTCGCCATTTTAGTATTAGGCAGTTCCATCGCCATGCGGATGGAGGAAATAGCACCTGCCGACATGCGGATATGATTGGCATCCTGCCCTGCGCAGGTGTCGCACAGCACGCCGCCAAGCTCCGCACTGAAGGCTCTTTCCCCTGCGCCCACGGGTGCGCCGCAGGCAACGCAGGAATCAAGCTGGGGCTGGTAACCGCAGATATCCAGCATGCGGATGGCACAAAGCAGCATCACCTCGGAAGGATTCACACGCTTTGCATGGGCAAGCGTGGTTATGGCGGAAAGCAGCAATGCAAAAAGCTCCCGCTGCGCATCTTCCTGCGCCTCAAACAAAAGGTTGGTCAAACTGCAAAGCCTGCCTGCCGCCTGCATGCGTTCAAGGTCCATAGCAAGTTCAAAAAAAGAATCCCGCACGCTGCAGCCTGTCATGATATACCCCGTGGGGCGTTTGATCAGTTCAAAATCCGCAAAGCAGAACATCTGTCCTGCCGCACGCAGTTTGGCATTGGGCTTTCGGCAGCCCTTCAAGCAAAGACCGATAGCGCCTTCGTCAGGTGTCAGGATGGTGATCATCCTGTCAAAGTCACGGAAGTCCGCCGTGTGGGTCACAATGCCCGTTATTTTGATTTGTTCCACGGCGCTCCTCCTTCAGCTTTTTATCATTCAGATACGCCTGAATGCTGCCCGTTTGGCGGAATACATTCCACCAGATGTTTTGTGCATCATACAATGAAGCATCACTCCCCGTTTCACTCTAAGGAGTATTCTCCCCAGAGTGACCAATGTAATGCTGTCATTTTTTGTGAGTGATTCTCCACCGTCGTCCCCCTCGGGATTATCAAGGGTCGCAACCCTTGATGT
>JAGBGW010000013.1 GCA_017935825.1 Clostridia bacterium | reverse complement strand
TGGACTGTACATTGAAGCCCAATTCCCCTGCGTTTGCCGCATTGTGGTCGTAGCTTGCCGCGCGGATGACCGCATCGTGCGCCGCGCCAACCGCCTTGCCGCCGGAAAGTCCTCTGCTGTGGATATCGGATGCGATGGCCTGTGCGGCGGAAACACCCTGCTGTGCAAGGGCAGGGTCCACATCGATCTGATCCCAAACACGCCCTTCCTGCATAATGGGCGTATAATCCACGATGGGGTTACTCAGAATGCTTAATTCCGTCAGGTTTTCAAGCTCTGCCAAAGGCGAAATATCAAAGACGTTGTTCATCGTCAGCTGCAGACCGCAAAGGGCATGCATACCGCCGATGGCAGAAATATCGGTGATATTGTTGTTGGCAAGGTACAGATATTCAAGGTTGGTAAGCTCTGCCAAGGGCGAAATATCTTCCAGCCTGTTGGAAGAAAGTCCAAGCACGGTAAGGTTTGTCAAGCCTGCCAGCGGTGTGGTATCGACGATTTTGTTTTCATCCAGCCAAAGCACGGAAAGCTTTGTGCAGCCCGACAGAAATCCCACATCTTCAATGCCGCAGCCCGCCAAAGAAAGATTGGTCAGTGCGGGCAGCTTGGAAACAGGTGTCACATCTTCGATGGCACAGTTTTCCGCAGAAAGTGCAAACAGATTTTCCAGTTCCACCAAGGCCGATACATCCCCCACAGGGTTGCCGCTTATGATCAGCACCTGCAGTTGGGAAAGGTTTTCGATACCCGAAAGGTCGCTGATTTTGTTGTTTTCCACATTCAGGTACAAAAGATTTTCCATCCCGTACACAGGTTCAAGGCTTTCAACGTTGCAGTTTGTCACCGTCAGCTCACGCAAGCCCACCAAATACTTCAAATCAGAAAGATCGCAGACTTCAAGGTCCTTCAATTCCAGTTCACGGATATGCCGCGTGTCGGCAACGGTGAGCTCCCCTTGCGGCTTGTTGATCAAGCCCCGCACGGTCTGCTCCACGGTAAAATCGGAAAATACGGCAGGAATATGGGCAAAGTAATTGGCATCCACATCGATGTCGGTGTCGGAAATGCTCTCCTGCAGCTGCCACAGTACGTCGATGTGCGCTTCGTAATCCGCATCACCCACGACAAGGGTGGAAAGCTTCGTGCAGTACAAAAGAGGGGTATAATCTGCAACCTTTGCACCCGACACGTCAACGCTGGTCAAATTGGGAAGACCGCTCAAATCCGTCAAATCCACCTGCGTGACACCGCTGATCTCAAGATGGGTGATTTCTTCCAATTCCTCAAAATAGACCACCGCGCCCACGCGCTTGCCCAGTGCCTGCGCCGCCGCCTGCCCCACCGCAGCATCGCGCCACTGCACACGGGTTTTGTTCAGTCCATCAAGGAGTGCACAGCCGCAAAACATCTGCAGCAGCAGTACCAAAACAAGTACATATGTAAAAGTCTTTTTCAGCTTTTTCATTCTCATTGCTCCAAAAACACAAGATGCCCCTTAAGCATACAATAGTCCAAAAGCAGAATCAAGCAAAGAAAACAAAAAGCCATCCTGTGAAAGGATGGCTTTCAAATCTTAAGAATTACAGCATGTGTGCGCGAAGGAAGTCCCCATCCTGCACGCAGAGCATGGCAGGCGCGATATCAAACACGGTAAAGCAGCCCGTTTCGCCCTTTTGATGCATGCGGTATGCCGCACGGGCATATGCCGCGATAACACTAGCGGTAAATTCGGGGTTGGAATCCAGCTTCAGGGAGTACTCGATGGTATGGCTGTTTTCAAGCTCCATACCCGTCCTGCCGCTGCGGATGACACTGCCGCCATGGGGAATGCCCTGATGGTCACGCTGCAGTTCCTCCATGGTGATGAAATTCACCGTGGTATCGTAATCTGCAAAGTAGTTGGGCATGGTGACGATCTCCTGCTCGATACGGGCAAGGTCTGCCCCATCCTCCGCTACAACATAGCATTCACGGGTGTGCTTCTGACGGGTGGAAAGTTCGGGGTTTTCACCGTTTCGCACACTTTGCACAGCTTCTTCCACCGGCACGGTGTACTGACGGGCATCGCGCACGCCGTCAATTCGACGAATCGCATCGGAATGTCCCTGACTGACACCTCTGCCCCAGAAGGTATAGTCGTTGCCGCTGGGAAGCACGGCGTTCATATACACGCGGTTAAGGGAAAACATGCCGGGGTCCCAGCCCACGGAAATGACGGACACGCTGCCGCCCTGTTTTGCCGCTTCATCCACCACCGCAAAATGCTGGGGGATTTTGGCATGGGTATCAAAACTGTCAATGACACAAAAATGCTTTGCAATTTCGGGGGTGGTGACGGGAAGGTCCGTGGCGCTGCCGCCGCAGTTGATCATCACGTCGATCTTGCCTGCCCAATCAGCCATGTCGGCATATGCCACGACGGGCACATTGTCCGTTCTGATGTGCAACGTGGAAGGATCGCGCCGTGTAAAGACCGCCGCCAGTTCCATATCCTCGTTGTTCTTCACCGCAGCTTCCACGCCGCGGCCAAGGTTGCCGTAACCTACAATACCAATTCTGATCATACAATTAACCACCAACGACACTGTTCATGTCGTAAAGTCCTGCTCCCTTGCCGTCCATAAACAGCGCCGCAGAGATAGCGCCTTCTGCAAAGAGGGCTCTGGAATGTGCCTCGTGCTTCAGCGTAAGGGACTGGTTGTCAGTGGAGACGATCACCTCATGGGTACCCACGCTGTTGCCGCGGCGAACGGCATGAATGCCGATCTCCCCTGCCTGCCGTTTGGATGCGCCCTGTCTGCCAAAGACAAACTCTGCCTTTTCGCGGACAGTCTTGAGGGCATTTGCGATCATCAGCGCCGTGCCGCTGGGTGCATCGACCTTGCGGTTATGATGGGTCTCGATGATCTCGATATCCGCATCGGGCATCATGGCAGCGGTCTGCTTGGCAAGTGCCACAAGAAGGTAGACGCCAAGGGACATGTTGGCAGAGTGGAACACCGCCACTTTTTCGGAAGCAGCATGGATCGCCTCGATCTGTGCTGCGCTGTGACCGGTGGTTGCGATGATCACAGGGATGTTTTTATCCACTGCGTAAGCAAGCAGTGCATCCGTTGCCGCTGCAGAGGAAAAGTCGATGATCACATCTGCTTCCACATTGCAGTCGTTGATATCCGTATACACGCCTTCGCCGCCCATGGCATCCACGGATGCCACAAGCTCCAGCGCGTCGTTGTTCTCGATCAGAGCACGGACCTCGTGCCCCATGCGCCCGCAGGCGCCATGCAAAATAACTCTTGTCATCCGATCAAACCATGCTGACGCATCAGGCGAAGAAGATTCTCTTCATGCGCAGACTCCATAACGGTCAAAGGAAGGCGGACATAGTTCTCGCAGAAGCCCATTGCAGCCACAGCGGCCTTTGCAGGGATGGGGTTGACTTCGCAGAACAGTGCGTTGATCAGCTCCAGATAGTCAAACTGCATCTTTGCTGCGCCTGCAATGTCACCCTCGAAGAACTTCTTGCAAAGAAGGGAGGTTTCCTTGGGCATGATGTTGGAAAGAACGGAGATAACGCCGGAACCGCCAACGGAAAGAAGGGGTACGATCTGGTCGTCGTTGCCGGAGTACAGGTCCATCTTGTCACCGATGAGCGCCATGGTCTCAACGATCTTGGAGATGTTGCCGTTTGCTTCCTTGATGCCCTGGATCATGGGATGATCTGCCAGTGCTGCATAAGTGGAAGGCTCGATGGAGCAGCCGGTTCTGGAGGGTACGTTGTACAGAATGCAGGGCTTGGAGCTTGCATCTGCGATTGCAGTGAAGCTGGCGATCAGACCCTTCTGGGTGGCCTTGTTGTAGTAAGGGGTAACAAGCAGCATGCCGTCATAACCCATTTCGCATGCATGACGAGTCATATCGATTGCATAAGCGGTGTCGTTGGAGCCGGTACCTGCGATCATGGGAACGCGGCCTGCAGCACGCTCGATGGAGTATTCAAGGACCTGGCGATGTTCTTCGTCGGTAAGGGTGGAACCTTCGCCGGTAGTGCCGCAGATGACAAGTGCATCGATGCCTTCTTCGATCTGCCAATCGATCAGACGACCAAGGTTTTCGTAATCGACGCCGTCACGGGTCAAAGGGGTTACAAGAGCAGTTGCTGCACCGGTAAAGATGGGGTTGGAAGTCATGTTTCGTGTTCTCCTTTTCAATTAAAAGATTTTTTTAAGTGAATGGAAAGCAATAAAGAAGGGATAGCGGACGATGATGCCTGCTATCCCGTACAAATCCTCTTAAAATGAAATTTAAGAAATTTAAGATAGCTCTCCGCAAATTGCGACAGTAATCAAGATCTTATTCCGGACTACCAGCACAGCCGTGGCAAGCGGCTGACTTCGGCAACGATTCCTTTCCCCACCACCACAGGCTTTGCCAAGCCCGTCTGCACGGCAGGTACTGATAATGCGATGCGCCTCTATCGTCAAATCCAATATTCACTTGCTGCTATACTACCATACGAAAGTATGCTTTGCAAGTACTAATCCGATATTATGCGAATGTTTTACAAAATATTCACAAATCAAAAAGGGTGTGTCCGAACGAACACACCCAAGCTTTGGCAAACGATTACTTCTTTGCGATAACTGCCTTTGCAGCTTCGACGATGTCTGCTGCGGTCATGTGATACTTCTCCTTCAAAGCGGGCTCGAAGCCAACTTCGCCGAAGTGATCCTGAACGCCGATGGCCTTGATCGGAACGCGTACGTCTGCGCCGTTGAGGCCTTCCAGCACTGCAGCGTAGAAACCGCCCACAACGTTGGAGTTCTCGCAGGTGACGACACAACCGGTCTTAGCTGCAGACGCAGCAAGAGTCGCTGCATCCAGAGGCTTGATGGTATGAACTTCCACCAGCTCGGCATCGATGCCTTCTGCTGCAAGAAGTTCAACAGCCTTAACTGCTTCTTCAACCATGATGCTGGTTGCAAACAGGGACACGTCCTTACCATCCTTCATCTTGTATGCCTTGAACAGATCAAATTCCTCATCATCCTTGAAGATGGGAGCAACGCCTGCCTTGCGGCACATACGGGTGTAGACAGTACCCTTGTAGTTGATGATCTGGGGCATCAGCTTAGCAAGCATGGTGTTGTCTGCGGGCTCGGTGATGACGATGTTGGGGATGGAACGCATAACGCCGATGTCTTCCATGCTCATGTGGGTACCACCGTTGGTCTCAGCCATGATGCCGGGGTCAGAGCCGAAGAGCTTGACGTTCTGCTGTGCATACAGGCAGGAGATGGTGATCTGGTCGCATGCGCGGCGAGCCATGAAAGCGGTGAAAGTGCTTGCAACGGGAATGAAGCCGTATGCGGACAGACCGCCTGCGACGGAAACCATTGCCTGCTCTGCGATACCGCAGTCGAAGTAACGCTCGGGATACTTCTCGCGGATATTCCAGGTCTTATGTGCGCCACCAAGGTCAGCTTCCATCACGACGATGCGCTCGTCGTCCTTCATCATATCCTCAAGAATAGCGCTGAAAGCAAAATTCATGTTGAGATCTTCATACATAGCTGCGTACCTCCTTATGCAAGTTCCTTGAGAGCCTGCTCGTACTGCTCAGGGCTGACAGCGATATGATGGCATGCAAAACCGATTTCCTCAGCAAAGGAAACACCCTTACCCTTAACGGTGTTAAGGATGATCATGCTGGGTTTGCCGTTTGCCTTACCTGCTGCCTTAGCAAGGGTAACTGCGGATTCGATCTGATCGGTGTCGTGGCCGTCTGCAACTTCGAATACGTTCCAGTTGAAGGACTTCCACTTTGCATCCAGAGGATGCAGACCGCTGACCTGCTCAACAGAGCCGTCGATCTGAAGCTTGTTGTAGTCGGTCATGCAGATCAGGTTGCCAAGATTCTTCGCTGCTGCGATGTGAGCTGCTTCCCAAACTTCACCTTCCTGGCTCTCGCCGTCACCAACGAGGCAGTAGATGGTAGCGCCGTCGCCCTTGAGCTTTGCGCCGTATGCAAGTCCGACTGCGTTTGCGATGCCCTGACCAAGAGAACCTGCGGTCATATCGATACCGGGGGTATGGTTCATGTCGGTGTGGCTGGGCAGATGGGTGTTGAGCTTGTTGAGGGTGGTGATCCAATCCATGGGGAAGTAACCCTGGTCAGCCAGGATTGCGTACATGGTGGGGCCTGCATGACCCTTGGAGATGACCAGACGATCGCGGCCTTCTGCCTTGGGATTTGCGGGATCCAGGTTCTCCATCATCTTGTAGCGCAGCACGGTAAGTGCCTCAACGCAGGAGAGGCAGCCGCCAACGTGACCGGAACCAATGCTTGCGATACCTTCCATGATCAGTTTGCGGATGGTTTTGCATTTTTCAGTGAAAAATGCCTTGTCCATGTTGCTCATGACAAATTTCCTCCTCGAAAATTGTTTTTATCCGTACAGCTTTCGCTGTCGTCTTATAAAAATGGCTCCGCCTTCGAACGAATGCGGAGCCGATCTTCACACAGACATGAAGTGGCAGGTGTCATATGTGAAGCATTTAGTTGTAAAGTAAGACTCGATTAAGCAGCCTTCTTCTTCTTGCCGAAGAGACCCTTGCC
>JAGBGW010000131.1 GCA_017935825.1 Clostridia bacterium | reverse complement strand
TTCTATTCTAGCAAAGGGAGTTTTTCTTTCATATCCATCGCCAGTAGGCTTTTTTGAACCACTGGTCTAACCAGTGGTTTTCGGAAAACAAAAAGAGTCACCGAAAAGCTGCGGTGACTCTTTTTATTGCTCTATTTCTTACTTGCGGGTACGGGGACGAAGGAATACGGGGGTATCGTCGTCGTAATCGTCCTCGATGGCAGGTGCTGCAGGTGCTGCGGGAGCAACGACCTGAGGTGCTGCTGCAGGGCGGACGGGCTGCTGCACGGGAGCTGCAGGTGCTGCGGTGTAGAAGCTGCCTGCGGAAGAATTCTCAGAGAAGTTGAAGGGAAGCTTCACGCCGGAGTTTGCCATGTTCTGCTGCTTTGCAACGGGACGAGCCACTGCCTTCTTGGGTGCTGCAGGTGCTGCTGCAGGAATTTCCTGCTCCACCTGATGACCCTCAAAACCGGTTGCGATGATGGTAACGCGAACCTGATCCTCAAGGGAGGGATCGATGCCTGCACCGAAGATGATGTTTGCCTCGGGGTCAACTGCCTGCTGAACGAGAGTTGCAGCCTCGTTGATCTCCAGCATGCCAAGGTCCTCGCCGCCGGTGATGTTGAGAAGCACGCCGGTAGCACCGTCGATGGAAGTCTCAAGAAGCGGAGACTGGATTGCCTGCTTGGTTGCCTCCATGGTGCGGTTTTCGCCGGAGCCGTAACCGATGCCCATGTGTGCGATGCCGCGATCCTTCATGATCGCACGAACGTCTGCAAAGTCCAGGTTGATCAGGCCGGGCACGACGATCAGGTCGGAAATGCCCTGGATGCTCTGGTGCAGGATGTCGTCTGCCATCTGGAATGCTTCCACCATGGTGGTACCCTTGCCTACGACCTGCAGAAGCTTGTCGTTGGGGATGACAACGAGAGTATCGACGCGGGACTTGAGCTCCAGCATACCTGCCTCAGCGTTGACTGCACGCTGACGACCTTCAAACAGGAAGGGCTTGGTGACAACGCCAACGGTCAGGATGCCCATTTCCTTTGCGATCTCTGCAACCACGGGTGCTGCGCCGGTACCGGTACCGCCGCCCATACCTGCGGTGACGAAGATCATGTCTGCGCCCTTCAAGTTATGCATGATCTCTTCGCGGCTTTCCTCTGCTGCACGACGGCCAACCTCGGGGTTTGCGCCTGCGCCAAGACCATGGGTGATCTTCTCACCGATCTGGATCTTCTGGTTTGCCTTAGAAAGATACAATACGTGACGGTCGGTGTTGACGGAGATGAACTCCACACCCTTCAAGCCGGACTGGATCATACGGTTGACAGCGTTGTTGCCTGCGCCGCCAACACCTACGACCTTAATCTGTGCCGCCTGGTCCATGCCAAAGTCAAATTCCAACATAAAATATTCCTCCTGATTGATGAACCGCTTCCCCCATTATGGATTGTAAACTTGAGGGATCATCGCGTAATTTCGTTTTTGTCAGCCGCGCCGAAACAAGGAGAACCTGCCTCGCTGCGCCTGCTGCATGGCTATATGATCAACGGCACCCAGCACATTTGCGTAAACCGCACTGTTGATGCGCGGTGACTGCGGTGTGAGCACCTGGACATTTCGTCCCAAAACCGACGATGCGAACTGACGAATACCGTACATCATGGCAAAGCCGCCGCCGGTTAAATAAATGCAGGATCGGTTTGCCAAGCGGTAACCGGAATCCTCAATGACACGATCGATGCGTTCCAAGGTATCGCGCATTCGGGCCTCAATGGCGTCGGATACAAGGGACGTCTCATACGTCCTTGCCTTATCCGTGCGGTCCAGGATCTGCATCAGCTGCATCTGCCCCGATGCATTGTCAAGGCCGAAGACGTATCTTCTCTTTAATGCATCCGCTTCACTATAGGAAATGCCAAGGCCCTGCATCATGTCGGTGATGATCT
>JAGBGW010000130.1 GCA_017935825.1 Clostridia bacterium | reverse complement strand
TGCAAGCAATCAGCTTAATAATATCAATCCAGGTTTCTTTTTCTTTACGTCTGTCCATCTTTTTCCCTTCGGTACTTTCTGTTTTTCTCTCACCGCAGCAAACAATACATATTCTTACCCATACACCGCTTGCAGTTTTTCCCAATATGCATCCAACGTATCAAAACAAACGTTTTTGCAATTGTGCGCATACTGCGCACAACGAACAGGATCATTCCACAACAACTCGATCTTTCCTTTTAATTGTTCTGCGTTTCCGCTTTGGAAAAGTTCGCCCGTACTGCCTATTTGAATCAATTCCGGGATACCACCGATATCGGCGCCCAGAACAGGCGTACCATACATTTGGCTCTCCATCACAGTAAAGGGGCAATTTTCAAAGCACTCCGAAGGAACCACTGTCAAAACAGCTTTTGCAATCACCCGATACAACGCTTCACCCTGTAAAAAGCCCAGGTTTTCGATGTTATTGCGCGAATCGATCTTCGCTTGCAATGGACCACTGCCCACAAAGACAAAGCGAACATGCGGCAGCTGATCCACAACTTCGAGCAACGTTTCGATTCCCTTTTCTTTAGAAAATCGGCCAAAGAAAAGAATGTAGTTTTCTTTTTCTTCTTGTGTAATCTCCTGTTTTTCTACAAAATTATGCAAAACTACAATTCTTTCTTTTAAATCAGGATTGGAAGAAAGTTTTTCCGCCAAAAAACGACTGGGAGAAATCACAGCATCAAGTTGCCGATACACGCCCCGCAAATTCCAAAAGATGCTTTCCATCGCACCAATCACACTTTTTGCAAGGGAAGCATGGATGCAGCGCCCTTTCACACAGGAAATAAAGCTGCCTTCCAAACATTTGGTACAAGTCTCCCCCGTCACTGGGTTCTGCATTAAATGGTTGGGACAAACCAACTGACTATCATGCGCAGTAAAAACGATGCGGCATTTATGCCCTGTCTGTTTCTCCCATGTACGGACTTCCAGGATGATGCTTGGCGTCAGCTGATAATTGAAATTATTCAGATGCACCACATCAGGCACAAAATCATCCAACACAAGACGGATCTTTTTTCTTGCCTCGACAGAATAGATCGTGCGGATGGGATAGGTCAGACGATCCAGCAATGATGCACCATGGAAATCCATATTGGAAGTGTATGCTTCCACATGATTGCCCACAATGCGGCCTTCATGTTCCATGCCAAAATACTGTACTTGATGCCCCTGCTGTTGCAGGTATGCACCCAGTTTGAATATATAAGTTTCCGAACCTCCGTTTGGATGCAGGAACTTATTGACCATCAGAATCTTCATTGATACAGCTCCAAAGTTTTTTTTGTGACGCGATCCCAATTGTATCGGTCGGTGATAAAATCGGCAGCACCGGCTTTTACGGATTCGACCTTTTGGGGATCATCGCACAACATTTGCAGGGTCTGTGCAAGAAGTGAAACGTTGCCCTTTTCAAATGACACGCCATGGGATTGTGTGACGGCGGTGCATTCCTCGATATCGCTGGTAACACAGCAGCAGCCATAGCTCATGGCTTCCAGCAAACTCAGCGGCATACCCTCCAGATCGCTTGGCAGAACATACAGATAAGCATTGCTGTACAATTCTTCCAGAATCTGCCCCTGTACAAAGCCGGTAAACAGGATGCGGTCGTCATCCGCCGCCTGTGCTTTCAGTTGCTGTGCAAATTCCTGCGTATCGGAGGAACCGCCTGCGATCACCAGCTTTTTGTCGGTTTTCACCATTTTAAAAGCATCGATCAGATAATGCGGTCCTTTTTCCGGGACAAGTCGTCCCAAAAACAGGATGTAGGAGTCTTTTGCAAGACCAAAGTTTTGGCTGATCTGATCTGCCGCCCGACCTATGCCGCGCGATACACCGTTTTCGATCAGCACAGTATCGCGGCCATAGGTTTCTTTAAAATACTGCTGCACACCATGGCTTAAGACGATGATCTCATCGGCAAACCTTGCAGCACATTTTTCACCCAGCAAAATATAGGTACGGGCAAATCTGCCCCATTTTGCACGGCGGTGATCCAGCCCATGGATAGTAGCAATGCAGCGCTTTTTAAAAAGCTTTGGCAGCCACAGCATGGCACAGGGGCCTTCGGCATGAAAATGCACCACGTCGAATTTTCCAAAAGCTGCTGCAATGGCGCCCGTGATCGAAGCAGTCATCGCCGCCAAACCGCGTTTATCCAGCGCCCAGACGGTCCTGACATGCACGCCTTTGTATAAGGAAGTGTTCTTGGTATTGAACTGTTCCCCACTTACGTGTGAACCGCGCCGGTTCAAGCAGGTGACCCGATGTCCCAGTGCCGCCATACGGGTAGAAAGTTCCTCCACCACGATCTCGATGCCGCCCTCTCGGGAGGGAATGCGCTTATGTCCCAGCATCACAATATTCAGCTGTTTCGCATTGTCGCGCATAACGATCACCTGTCCTGACACTTATTACATGGAACCTTCCTTGCCCAGCACGACTTTCACCGTCTGCAGCAAAATGCGGAAATCCAATCCCATGCTCCAATTTTGGATATATTCTTTATCCAGCTGTACCACCTGTTCAAAATCGGTGATATTGCTTCTGCCGCTGACCTGCCACAAACCGGTGATCCCTGGCTTGATGGCAAGGCGGGCACGG
This sequence comes from Clostridia bacterium, assembly GCA_017935825.1. Lineage (GTDB taxonomy): Bacteria > Bacillota > Clostridia > Christensenellales > Maliibacteriaceae > RGIG9107. The sequence goes on along the minus strand of JAGBGW010000130.1, from coordinate 3,410 downwards.
TGATGCAGTTCATACTTTTCCCACTCATCCACCGTCGGCGGACGGGTGCCCACAAGGGAAAGGTCGCCTTTGACCACATTCCAAAACTGCGGAAACTCGTCGATGCTGTAATCACGGATAAAATTGCCGATACCCTTTTTCACGGTACCGTCGGGCAATTTTTTACATCCGATGATGCGCGGATCATATTCCAGCTTGAACATCATGCCGTCGCTGACGCGGTTTTGTTCCATCAACTCAGCTTTGCGTGCCTCTGCATCAGGATACATGCTGCGGAATTTATACATTTCAAACAGCTTGCCGTTTTGACCCACGCGGGTCTGTTTAAAGAAGATCGGTCCGGGAGACTTTATCCAAATCATCGGTGCAAGAAACAGTGTCAGCACACCGGTAAGCACACAACCCACAATGCCGCCTGCAATGTCGATCGCGCGTTTGAACATCGCCTGTCTTGGGGTCGCCATGGTAAGACCGATGGTACGTACCGTGGCACCGCCCATATACTCAATCGCCTGCTGCTGCCAGGCGTTGTTGTGCAGATTTTCCACCTGGATATGCACCACAATCCCCATTTCCACAAGGGAATCAATCAGTTGTACGGGATAGGACAGTTCGGCGGGAACGGAAACATAAACTTCGTCCGCCCACTTATCACAAAGGTAGTTGACGAATTCCTCGCGCCTGCAGACCACAGGCACATCCAACACCTGCTCGATGGCATTGTTTTCGTCCAGAAAACAGAGACCCTGCAGGGAATACTTGCCAACCGTATCATACTTACAAAAGCGAGAGATTACGTTTTCCGCACGATCGGTCGTAGTCAAAAAATAAATGGCATTGCGCAGGCGATCGGGCTTGATACGGGTACGCAGCACCTTTTTATAGGCAAGGCGCAGGCAGTATGTCAAACCAAGATAGTACACCCACATCAAATAAAACACGATGCGGGAATATTCGATACCATCCTGCATGGAAAAAAGATACAGCGCCACAACAGCCTGCACGATGATCACATGTTTGAAGGTCTTTGCAAACTCGCGGTAATAGCCGCGGCGCACCACATCCTGCAGCGTGCGGTAGACGATCAGCACGATGACATCCGTCAGCGTGTAGACCACCGCCATACCAAAATAAAATCTATCACAATAGGGCAGGAACAAACCGTGGCGTGTTATATATGCCAAAGTGAACGCCACATGCAGGCAGAACAGATCCAGCAATATAAAGTCCAGGTGTTTGAGCCAACCCTGCGGTTTTCTTCTGTACATGACATCCCTTTCCTGTTGGGGGATTTTCCCCGCAAGCATATTTTTAATAAGAGTTGTCTATACTAATAATAAGACAATATCTATACGTTTTCAATCTTTTCAGGACATATTTTCTGTCAAAATCAGGTGTTCTTTCCAAAAAGCAACAGCTGCACTTCACTTTGGTTTTCAGACCTGAAAAAGTCAAGCGCTGTATACAAAAAAAGTATCAACGCATACTTATGATTCATAAAAATCATGATGCGCTGATACCCTGTGTTTATTTAATAATATTATTATCTTTTAAAAATCCCTCGTATCAAAAAATATACATTTGCGGCAATCAATACAACAAAAAAGATTTGAACAAATTGCACCACAGCGCACAGCACCAACAGCAGACGGCCGGGCGCCCCCATTGCCTTAAGTTTTCTTCTGGTGCTGCGGTGAAACAATGCCTGTCGGGCAATGCGGGAAAAATCCTCCACCTCCAAAAGATCTGACAGCATCGACATACCATCCAATCCGCTCACCGGCAAAAGGTTCAGCATCGGCATGACACAGTTCGCCACCGCTGCGCCGCGCAGCACATCAGCCAAAACGGAAAAAAGCCCTGCCAAAATCAGACAAAAACCCGCAAAAAGAAAGTTAAACTGCACGCCTGCTGCGGTGATGGCGATGCGATCCCATTTTTTTAGATGACGATCCTCGCAAAACACATAGCCACCGGGCAAAAAGTCCCGCACCATGATGCCTGCTTCCATCACATATGCACCACGGTCAATGCCGCAAAGAGCATGGGAAAGTTCGTGTCCTACAGCGCCCAGCACAATGCCCATTACAGCGCCGATCAACATGTGCGAATAGGATTCCATGGAAAATCGCAGGCAAAACAGCGCAATGCCGATGACAAGCAGCGGCAGCCAAAGCAATCGCAAAAGACGTGTACACACCTGTGCCCATTTGGTCAGAAGCTTCGACTTCTTAGGAAACCACAACGCGAAACATGCCGTGCGGGAAAAAAGGATCAGCCGCCGCCAGCGCAGCAGATCCAGTTCATCCAGTTCCGTCAAAAGTTCTGTAACTTCCTGCATCGATCGGGCAGGATCAATGCTGTAAGGGTCGCGTTTACCATCCAGTGCGCACAAAAAATCTGCCTTTGCCAAATCCAGCGTACAGCTTGTCTGATACGCATGGTTTGTCACGGTGCAGGTATCCTCCGTATTGTTTTCAAACTGCAGCCAGTTGCTGCACATGGGATATTTCATCTTTGCGCCCCCAAGGTGTTTGTACCTTTTTATTGTATCGAAAACAAATCCATTTGTCTTGTGGTTTTTGCAATGTGAAAAATCCCCACATCCGTTGACAAATTTTTGATGCAGCACTATAATCTATTCACATGCTTTGACGAAGAAGAGATTCAAAAGCTGCGCACAGAGAGGAACGCCATGTGCTGGAAGCGTTCTGCAGGAGCTTTGGATCGGTACCACTTCCGAGCGGCTTGGGAAATAACCAAGACGGGTCCTCCCGTTACAGAGGCACAAGCGGTAGGATTTTTTCATATCCTGCAAGCAGGGTGGAACCGTGGAGCATACGCTTCACCCCTGACACTTCATCAGGGGTGGAGCTTCTTTTATTTTCTGCCCCGATCAATCGAGAGGAGAAAAAACTCATGTCCGAAGAAAACCTGTTCACCTTTGAAAACCCCGAGTACCGTAAAACGTACTGGCACACCTGCTCTCACATTCTGGCACAGGCCATGAAGCGCCTGCATCCCGAGGTGAAGCTGGCAATCGGTCCCGCAATCGACAACGGCTTCTACTACGACTTTGATACCGATGCACCCTTCACCCCCGAAGATCTGGCAGCTCTGGAAGCAGAGATGAGAAAGATCTGTAAGGAGAAGCTGAAGCTTGAACGCTTTGAGCTTCCCCGTGCAGAGGCACTGGAACTGATGGCTGACGAACCCTACAAGATCGAGCTGATCGAAAACCTGCCCGAGGATGCAGTCATTTCCTTCTACAAGCAGGGCGACTTCGTCGACCTTTGCGCAGGTCCCCATCTTGATTCCACCGGCCGCGTCAAGGGCAACGCAATCAAGCTTACCTCTTCCGCAGGCGCATACTGGCGCGGTGATTCCAGCCGCAAGATGCTGCAGCGCAT
>JAGBGW010000129.1 GCA_017935825.1 Clostridia bacterium | reverse complement strand
GGAACACTTCCTTGGGGTACTTGGAAAGTGCTGCCTCGAGGCGGTCAATCAAAATGGGAAGATTTTCTTCTTCCATCGTCAGACCCACCGCCATGGTGTGACCGCCAAACTGGGAGAAAAGATCTTCCATGGGAGAAAGAAGCTCATGCAGATCCACACCTGCAATGCTTCTGCCCGAAGCTTTGAGTTGACCCTTATGACGGGAGAAAAGAAGAACGGGACGGGAATAGCGGTCCGTCAGACGGGATGCCACGATGCCCACCACGCCGTCATCCCAATCGTCGGATGCCAGCACGATCATGCGGCGCTGTACCACGTCGATCTCACCTGACTCGATGCGTTCCACAGCTTCCGCCACGATCTGACGTTCGATTTTCTGACGAAGAAGATTCAATTCGTTCAGGTTCTGTGCAAGCTCGATGGCACGGGCAGGTTCTTCTGCATTCAAAAGGTCGTACGCCAGCATCGCGCTTGCCATGCGGCCGCCTGCGTTGATGCGGGGTGCCAGCATAAAGCCCACGTCCTGCGAATTGATCGGACGCTTGGTACAGCCTGCAACTTCCATCAAGGCACGAAGACCGATGATGGGCTTTCTTCGAAGTTTCTCAAGACCCACCGAGACAAAAGCACGGTTTTCATCACAAAGCGGCACGATATCTGCCACAGTACCCACGGCGATAACATCCATCCAGGGTGCCAGAGCCTCGGTGCCGTACATAGCCTGCACAAGCTTCGCCGCTACGCCAACGCCTGCCAGACCGTCGAAGGGATAGTCCTGATCCTCACGCTTGGGGTCCACACATGCAACTGCGGGCGGCAGGACCTCGGGGCAAAGATGGTGGTCGGTGACCACGATATCGATACCCATGTCCATGGCACGTTCTACTTCTTCGTAGGCGGTGATGCCGCAGTCCACGGTGACGATCAAAGAGGGATGGTACATTTCAATAATGCGGTCGATACTGCCGTCATGAAGACCATAGCCGTCTTCTTTTCTCTCCGGCAGGAACACGCGCACATTTGCGCCGCGAGAACGAAGTACGCCCGAAAGCACGGTGGAAGCGGTGACGCCGTCTGCATCGTAATCGCCGTAGACCACGATGGATTCATCATTTTCCACGGCACGGAGGATGCGCTCACTTGCAAGGTCCATATCGCGAAGAAGGAACGGATCGTGCAGGTCGTCAAGGCTGGGATGCATATATGCATCCAAACGTTCCTCCGTATCGATGCCGCGGCGGGCAAGAATTCTTGCAAGCGGAACGGAGATGGAAGCATGCTTTGCCAAAGACACGACCAGTTCTTCGGCTACCTCATTGGTATTATTTTGTTCAATACAAATCATTTTGCTTCGACCTCCTTAAAACTTCCATATTTACAGAAACACGATGCGGCGCTGCCCCAAAAAGACAGCGCCGAATCATGCAAAACGCTTATTTGCGTGCGAATTTTTCCACCAGTGCGGAATAATCCACAGCATAGGCATGGATCGCAGTAAGCAGCAGGCTTACGCCCATACAAAGTGCAAGTGCGCTCATGGTAGCAGCACCGCAAAGGAACATTGCAAAGCTTGCAAAAATGCTGATCAGCAGTGCGCCCATGATGCAGTGTTCGTCCATCACACGGATGCACATGGAAACTGCGCCTACGATGAAGACAACTGCGAAGGTGGACGATGCAAGGCTGCCCACGATGCAGCAAACTGCAAAG
>JAGBGW010000128.1 GCA_017935825.1 Clostridia bacterium | reverse complement strand
ATTCTTCGGAAGGAATTTCCATGGCAGAACCGAAAACCGGGAGCCAATCTACAACGGAGAAAGAGCCAACATCCCAAGGACTTGCTCATTGATTCGATTCGCATATAACAGAAAAAAACCTCGCGGAAGCGAGGTTTTTTGTCTGGAAATAACACAGGCGGATTTCATCCTGCGGCGTCCTGCCGTAAAGCCTTGTATTTACAAGGCTTTACGAACACCCACCTTTTCATCATGTGCCATCTTTTTGCCACGGTGCTGCCGAAAAATGCTTTACTGAAATCTTGCGATCATTTCATCCTGCAGTTCTTTCGGCAGGTCGACAAAATGCGCGGAAACGCCCCAAAGACGGACAATAAGGTCTTTATACTTTTGCGGTTCGATCTGCGCTTTTTTCAGTTCCTCAACGTCCAGAACATTCGGCTGGTGTTGCAATCCGCCCATCTTAAAATAGGCAAGCAAAAGCGTTGTGAATATCTCTTTGCCATTGTTGCCTTTAAAAACGGATGTAAAATAATTAACCATCACGCAATAGTTCCACTGTACAAGCATCGGATCTATCTTTGCCGCAGACTTCAGCGCCGCAGTGGGTCCGTTTTTCATGCTTCCGCTTTCAGGAGTGAGCGTGACTGCCACGGGACTTCCCGCATACCTCCCCTCGGGGGTGGCTGCGATCTTTGCTCCCGTCGGCACAGGATGCGGCTGATGGATCCCGCCGAGAACTCTGCCGCCGCCATACGTGGTATACTGCTCGCATTCCTTCAGGCAGAATTCAAGCAGCTCTTTGGCAATACTGTCTGCATATTCGTCGTCATTCCCCCATTTTGGCGCGTTCCAAAGAAGGGTCTTCATCATCCGTCCGCTCTCACCTTCGAAATTCGCCTTGCAGGCCGCATATACCGCTTCCAGCGTACAGAGCTTCTCCTCGTAAACGATCTTTTGGATCGCCGCAAGCGAATTGATGGCTTCTACGGCGGTGCCATAGAAAAAGCCTTCTTCTTTTATGGGATACGGCTTGAAAACCACGTCCAGAGCATTCTGCATACAGCCGTGGAACAACGCGCTTAAAAGCGGCAGAGGTGCTATCGGACTGCGACCGCCGCAGTGAATAGGCTTCCCCTCGTTCTTTACGCCGTGAAAATACGCATCCAAATTGCCGTTTGCATACAGCGCAAGCTGTTTCTCGCTCTCCCGATAGCTGTTGAGGAGGCTCTTTGTCCGAGAGGAGATCTCCGCTTTATACCCATCAAAAAGTTCTGCAAAGGAACCGAAATCCCGCCGTTTTTCCAACAGCTGCAGCAGGACCTGCACGAGTCCGAATGAGCCGCAGTTGTAGAAATCTCCTTTGCCGGGGATGTTGATATCCTGGCAAAGATCAAAGCCGTATTCTCTTGCATTTTCGATCGGAATGCCCGCACGGTGAAGGCTTTTCACAAACAGATCGTCATTATAGTAGGAAATATTATTACAACCGGCAACTGCAAGCTCTGCTGCCATGTCAACAAACTCTGACGGATTCTTGCTGTTTATACGCAGATTGAATTCAGGCTCAGGAAGGCGGACTTTGCCGATGGCGCGAAGAAATAACATGGTGACGTCATTTACCGCATTCTCGCCGTTTGGCAAAACACCTCCGAGCGTCACGACAAGTTGTGCAGCATATTTTTTTAAGTACGACGTGTTTAAATCCGCTTGGTCATACATTTTCAGCAGCAAACACT
>JAGBGW010000127.1 GCA_017935825.1 Clostridia bacterium | reverse complement strand
TGCATTATTGCTGCGGCAAAGGCAGTGGGTATGTTTTTGTACCGCTGCGGCAAGGCTGTTATCCGCTGGTTTCGTCAGGATATGGGCTCTAAGCTTCTTGCCATTTTGTTTGCATTTGTGCTTTGGAGCTATGTTTTGGTCACTACAAACCCGGTTCGCGATAAACATGTCACAGGATTGCCCGTGCAGGTTTCCAATCTGGAACTCTTGCATGACCGCGGTCTTGATGTGGTGGAGGATATCGCCTCCGGCGTTACCGCCCGTGTCACCATTCAGGCAAACAACGATCGGTTAAACGACATCAGTGCCGATAATGTCACCGTCACAGCGGAGCTTTCCTCTATTACCAAAGAGGGCGTGCATCGCATCGAACTTTCCGCCGTCACCCAGTACGGCACGGTGCATCGCATTTCCCCTTCCTATATCGATGTGCATGTGGAAGAACGTGTCACCCGTGCCGTCGAGGTGGAGGCAAGCTTGCCCGAAGCACCCGATGATGTGTGGCGTGCGCCCGAAAACATCTATCCTGCTGCTGTCACCGTCACAGGTGCCCGCTCCGTGGTGGAATCGGTGATGCATGCGCAGGTGGAGGCACCTGACGATATGCAGATTGAGGAAAACGTTGCGCTGACACTGCCCGTGTCTCTTGTGGATGAAGCAGGTCATCTTGTCGATCGCAATGTGCAGCTGGATCTGGAATCCGTGGTGGTCACTACCCACTACTATCCCACCAAGAGTGTGCCGCTGCAGCTGGCAAGTCAGATCCAGCCTGCTGCAGGCTATCGCATTAAAGAAACCGTGCTGCTTCGTCAGTATGTGGTCATCGCTGCACCTTCCGTGGTGCTGGATGATGTGGATATGGTGCAGACGCAGTTTTTGATCGCCAACGATCTGACGGCGGATGTAGTGCTGGAAACCGCGCCGCAACTGCCCAACGGCGTGGTACATGCTCTGCCGCAGGTGATCCGCGTGCGTGTGGATGTGGAGGAAGAACAGGTCAGCGTTACCTTGGGTAATATGCCTGTGCGTGCCGTCTATGCCCGCGGCGATGACATAAGCGATCTTGCAGAGCGCGTTTCCATTGCCCCGGTCAGCATTTCTTTGCAGGGCTACAGAAGTTCCGTCTCCGGCGTCTCCCATGAAGATATTGAGTTGTATGCCGATGTAACGGGTCTGTCCGATGGCCAAAGCGCAGAACTAAAGTGGCGCTGGGTTGGGAAAAATCCCATGCCTTCGGATCTGGAAGTGACCGCAGTACAAACTGTTGCGGTACATGTCAGTGAATAATCTGGAGTAGAAAATAGAGTATGAAATGGATTGCATCGTTTCTTGACGCCATTTATGCCAACCTTTTTGATGGCGAAGGCTTTTTCGGCAGCCTGTTGGGTAAACTGGCAGGTTCCGTGGAAAACATTGCCTACAATGTAGAGTCCGGCAATGTGAATATCGGCGCATTGTCCCGTACGATGGAACGTCTGGTATTTTGGCTGCCCATCGTCTTTATCGTTTGTCTGCTGCTGGATGTGTTTATCCGCAGCCGCTTTGTACGCTATTCCTATCAGGATGAGTATCAGGCAAAGAAGTCTGTGTGGTGGAACTGGCAAAGTGATGCAGATGCAGCGCTGGCATTGGAAAGCGGCGCCGAAGGCGTGCAGATGCTGACAGGCGGCGAACAAACAGAACAAGAGGCACAGGAAGCTGTGGAGGAATCTGCTGCGCAAGAACCTGTACAGGATATGGAAGAAGCACCACAGGAAGCAGAAGCGGAAACTGAAGCAGAAGACGAAACGGATGATACGGAAGATACTGTCGATCGTGGTCCTGTTACCAGTGCAAGACAAAATAAGGTGCGCAACGTGGTACCTGCTGCCCAACGTGTAAAAAGTACCATGGAAGATATGCGTGACCAACTGACGATTTTCAAAGGCGCTGTTGCATTTATTCCCCGTGCTTTAAAGCGCAATGCCCGCTTGCGAAAGCAGAGCATGCAGGAGGAAGCACGCCACAACCGCCAGCGCTTCAATGAACGCATCCATCGCCATAGCGCAAAGGGCAGAGACGAAGCCGCACAGGCAGAGGCACTGTTCGATACGCAGGAAAAAACCTACGTGGATGCCGACTTCGAGCAGAATGAAGCAGTTAACACCGGAGGCATCGAAGGCGTGGATTTTGCCCAGGCAGCACAGGTGATGCAGGCAGCCGTACAGGAACAGCAGGCAGCAGAACAACAGGAGCAAGCAGCCGAACCTGCCGAAGAACAAGCTGAAGAGCAGGCTGAGTAAACAAATCAAACCCCACCGAAAATTCGGTGGGGTTTTTGCATTGCAATGAAGGGCGGCAATTAATAAACCTTGTAGGGGAGGGCCGCTGAGCCCTCCTGCGTGCAGGCAGTTGGAAAGAACAAAACCGCATGTTCGCCCCTCTCTGCCATCGTAGGGCAGGGGCTTGCTCCTGCCGCAAACGTGCAGGCAGACAGATAGAACAAAACCGTATGTTCGCCCCTCTCCGCCCCTGAACGCATGATTTCCCACTATCGCCGAACAAAACAAAAAGCCGCATGCATCGCACGCGGCTTGATTTTTATCTCAACGGTCTGTCCTTGAGCAGATCCGCCACGATCTGCCGATCCTCACGGTAGGTCACGCCGTACCACTCGGAATTGGTGGGGATGACCTCCATCGTCAGTTTCCCTTCACAGATAAGCTTGTCGATCATGGTGGGCAGTACGTACTCCGCCTTCAGAGGCTCTTCGTGTTCCTGCCTTAAAAATGCCTCAAACTCATCTTGGAACAACTGCATCACATCGGGCGTGAAACCGAAAATGTTCATCGATGCAGGTGCATCCTCTGCCAGAACTTCTGCTTCGTCCCCTGCGTAGGAACGGATGATACCGTCCGCATCGCGGATGACAGAATACTTTTCCTGCACCGACACAAGTTTGCCGTCTTTCGTCTGGCAAATACCGCGTGTCACCTCGCCATGCCCCGACAGCGTAGCGCCGATGGGGTAGGCAAGCATGCATGCCGTATCCTTCTTTCCTGCGCAGGCTTCCAGAGGAGCCACGATGTCCGCATAGGCCTGCTCGCCGTACAGGTCGTCGGCATTGATGACCACAAAGGGACCATCCCCCAAAATATCCTTGGCAGAGAGTACCGCATGCACCGTGCCGTAGGGCTTGGTTCTGCCTTCGGGCACATGGAACCAATCGGGCAGGGACGAATAATCCTGCACCGCAAAAGCCAGTTCCATGTCGCTGACGCGTTCTTCCATCATCCTGGGGAAAAACTCCACCATGGACGGTGCGATGATGAACACCACACGTTCAAACCCGTGTTTTTTTGCATCGGCAATGGAGTATTCCATAATGATCTCGCCGTTTGGACCCATGCCGTCCACCTGCTTGCCGCCGCCATAGCGTGACCCCATGCCCGCCGCCATGATCAAAAGAGTTTTTTTCATATCAATCGCCTCCAAGGCAGTTATTGTACCGATGTGATTTATTATAGTGTATCACAACCGCTTCATTCCTGCAAACCTTGACTTGCAATGGACATGTGCTATAATATTTTCAATAAAATAGAGCTTGTTTGTACAAATTTATAACTTAATAAATATTTCGCCGTATAAAGGAGGGTACGTAGTGTCCATTTTCAAACGTGCATGGACGTATGTTTCGCGTACAAGGAAAAAGACCGCATCCCTTTGTGCCATGATGTGCGTGATGCTGCTGCTTTCCTTGGTGGGCATCATGCTGCATGGTGTGTGCATGGATGCAAGTCAAAATTTGAAAGAAGTTCTGGGCGGCTATGTCCGTTTGACCTATTCTGCATCGAATGATCGGGAAGAATCGGTGCTGGACGAAGCACTGGCAGCGCAGATAGCCGCGCTGGACGGCGTTGCGGATTACAGCGGTATCAGCACCTACTATCTGTCCGCGCCCGATGTGCAGCTTGTTGCAGGCAGCTTCGCAGGCCAGCCGCAGGGACAGGTGCCCCGCTTTGTGGGCTGTGACAAAAGCGCACTGCACGAAAACTTCATCTACAATTCCTTTGAGGTGATCGAAGGGCGGCACATCACATCGGCAGATGAACACTGTGCTGTGGTGTCCGATGTGTTTGCGAACCTGAACGGATTTACCGTGGGGGATCGCTTTGAAGCCTGTTTAGACAGTGTGATCACGCAGGATGAAGCCATGCCCGAAGAAGTTTATTCATTGGAAATCGTGGGCATCTACACCATTCACGAAGGTTGGGAAATCACCCCCATGACCCCCGAACGGGACATTGCGGAAAACTTCATCTTCACCGATATGCAGACCGCCGATGCTGTCTTGCTTGCGGAACACGGCGTTGAGAAGCCCTTCTATCGGCAAGGCGTGATCTTTACGCTGAACGATGCGGAACGTCTGCCCGAAATTGCACGATCCATGCAAAACATGGACGGTATCGATTGGGAAAACTTTGAACTTGTCGTCAATGACAAAGCTTATCGGGATTCCGCCGCATCCTTGCAGATGCTGGAAAAATTAAGTCTTCTGCTTGTGATTATTACGTTCTCATTGAGCGGTATTCTGCTTGCGCTTGTCCTCACACTCTGGATTCGGGAACGCCGTCATGAGATCGGTATTCTGATGTCCCTTGGTATCTCCAAAGTCTCCATCTGGAAGCAGTTCCTGTTGGAAACTGCCATCATCGCCCTTGTTGCCATGGTAGTGGCGATGACACTTTCCGTACCCTGCAGCCGCATGTTGTCGGAAAAAGCCTTCGATGTGGCGGAGACCATGGCGCAAAGTCAGGCGGAAGAAGTCCATGACCCCATGGCAGACGTGATGGAAAAGCTCAATCCCACGGCGGATGCGGCGGTGGACGTGGTACAAAAGGATGATGTGCATCTGACGTTTGCTGCCTGCATCACCATCGTACTTTGCACCGCAGGCATTATCACGATTTCCGTCACGCTGTCCGCAGTGCCCATGTTCCGCATGAAACCGAAAGAAATACTTTCAGATGTCAACTAAAGGAGGAAAACACCATGATCGAAGTCCGAAATGTGTCGTATGAATACATTAAAAATTCTCCCGTGCTGGATGATATTTCCATGACCTTTGAACGTGGAAAAACCTATGCCATCTTTGGTCCCTCGGGCTGCGGCAAAACTACGCTGCTTTCCCTGCTTGGTGCGCTTGATGCGCCCACAAGCGGTGCGGTGCTGTTTGACGGCAAGGATATTGCCCAAATCGGCGACGAGAATCACCGAAAGGACAACGTGGCGTTCATCTTCCAGAACTATAACCTCATCGAATATATGACCGCGGCGGAAAACGTGTCGCTGACCGAAAAGATCGACCCTCTGCCGTATCTTTTACAGGTGGGGCTGACGGAAGATGAGGCAAAGCGCCCCGTGCTGAAGCTGTCAGGCGGTCAGCAGCAGCGCGTTGCCATCGCCCGTGCTCTTGCATCCGATGCGCCTGTCATCCTTGCCGATGAACCCACGGGCAATCTGGATGAAGATACTGCAGCCGAGATTACCAAACTGCTCTGCGACGTGGCGCATGAGAACAATAAGTGTGTCATCATCGTCTCCCACTCCGCCGCTGTGGCAGAAGCAGTCGATCAGGTCGTCCGCCTGTCCCACGGAAAATTGCAGGAGGAAGTATGATCTTACGTCGTGCATGGCTGTACGTCAGCCGAAACTGGAAGCGAAGTCTGATTTTAATATTGATCCTGACCGTACTTCTGTCCGCACTGGCAGTGGTATTTCCCACATGGCGCGCATCGATGCAGGCGCAGGAGGATTTGGAAACTTCCCTTGGCGAAAGTTTTTGCGTCAACTGGGGTATTAGCCAGCTGACACATCCCCATCTGTATGAAAGCTATCCCAGCGAGGATGGCAGGCTTACACTCTACCGTTATATCGGTGAAGATTATATGACACAGGAGGTTCTGGATGCAATACTTGCCATCGACGGTGTGGTGGATTATACCTATACCCAGTATTGGTGGCTGTATTTTCCTGATCTGACGCTGAAAGAGGGACTGTACAACACCTATTATCTGGATACACCTGAGGATGACCCGGACTACCATTGGCATATGGCAGGACGCAATACGACCACCGTGCGCAGCGCCAACAATTCCGCGCAGCATGAGTTCTTTGACCGAGGTTCCATTGAACTTGTCCAAGGTCGGCATGTGCAGGCGGATGATGTGAACTGTGTGGTCATCTCCCGCGAATTGGCAGAATTGAATGGTCTTTCCATTGGCGATACCATCACGGGCTATACGCTGCAGCTACAGTTGAACGGTGTGGGCACTGTGGATGATCGTTGGGATGAATATAGCCTTGAAATCGTGGGACTTTTTGATGTGCTGGGCGCAGTGGACACCGTCATGCACGGCACGGAAGAGAGTATTATAGAAAACCAGATGTTCTGTGATGTCACGACCATGGCACACATTCAGGCGCGAATTGATGAAAAGTTCAATACACCAACGCCCGAAGACATGATCTCCTCGGAAATCCTGTTTTATGTGGATGATCCTGCCAAGTTGCCCGATATTTTGGAACAGGTACGTGCCATTGACATTGTGGACATGTCTGTCTTTGACATCGGTTTTTCAAACCCATCCTATACGGCTTCCATCCAGCCCCTTCGTGCCATGCGTGGTGTGATGACGGTGCTTTGTGCAAGCCTTGTGGCGGCAGTACTGCTGATTCTGCGCTTTGTGATGAAAATCTGGTTTCAGGGCCGAAAAAAAGAAATTGCAATTTTGATGTCCCTTGGCGTAGGGCGAAAAAAGATATTGGGTCAGTTGATGCTGGAAATGCTGCTGATCGTATCTATCGCGTTTATCGGCGCAAGCATTGTTGCACTGGCTGCAGCCGATGGGGTGGGTAATTATCTGTATTCTCTTACTTCAAACGATGACAGCATCAACGATGAACAGTACGAACAGGCGACCAATATCTGGGGTGAAAACTATGATCCCTACGATCCTTTCATCGAGATCGCAGACTTTTCGCCCGAAGAGATTTCAGTTGAGATAAGCGCAGGCGACCTGCTTTTGTGCTTTGTATCGGGCACGGCTGCCACGTTGCTTGTGACACTTTCCTGCTGTCTGTCCATTGTAAAGAAAAAACCACGGCAGATATTATCGTCGTTATAACGAAAGAAAATTGTATACCATGATTCTCATTGTTTCATGCCGTTGAAACTGTTATAATGAGGGCAACAAAGCGATCCTTTTGCGGATCAGAAAAAATTGAATCGGAAGAAATTTTACTATGCTGCCGCAGTGGCAGATGCTGTCGATCAGGTCTTCCGCCTGTCCTATGGAAAATTGCAGGAGGACGTATGATACTACGCCGTGCATGGCTGTATGTCAGCCGAAACTGGAAACGAAGTCTGATTTTAATCCTGATCCTGACGGTGCTTTTGTCCGCACTGGCAGTGGTATTTCCCACATGGCGCGCATCGATGCAGGCGCAGGAGGATTTGGCGGCATCTCTTGGAGAAAGCTTCTGTGTCAAATGGGGCATCAATCAGCTGACCCACCCCCACCTGTACGAAAGCTATCCCAGCAAGGACGGCATGTTCACACTCTACCGCTACATCGGCGAAGATTACATGAATCAGGCGGTGCTGGATGAGATCCTTGCCATCGATGGGGTGACGGAGTATTCCCAGATGCTCACTTGGTATGTCTGGTTCGGCGATCTGACGCTGAAGCCGGGTCTTTACAATGTGGATTATGCAG
>JAGBGW010000126.1 GCA_017935825.1 Clostridia bacterium | reverse complement strand
TACTCTATCGATAGTGCAATCAGTAATATTAACAGTTACACCAGTCCAATAACGAGCACCAATGCCTGCAGACTTGCTGCCGCCCAAAGCATTTTCAATGGACACATTTTCAAGTGTGATTACTGCACCGTTGGTCATGCTGCCGATTGCTGCACCGCCTTCAGGTTCACTCTTACCATATTTGGTATCATAAACCAAGTTCTGTTGGACGTAACCGCCTTGAACACGCTCGATGTGAGTATCCTTAATGGTAATAGAGGTCGATGCACCTCCAATACCAAAGCCAGCTACACCATAACCTTCTGCAACCAAGTTGTTCAAGCCATGAATGTTAATGATGCCTTCACCGCCAATACCGCTGCCACCGTTTGCAGTATCAGTACCGCCGCCACCGATTGCGGTCAGATTGCCGCCTTTACCGGAAAGGTCGAGAGTTACACCGCCGGGAACATAGATACCGTTGCCGCCGGCTGCACCCTGCAAAGTAACATCGTTCTCAATAACAAGTTCTACATTGCTGTTTTCATCCGAAACCAGAGCAGAACCTTCGGCCGCAGTAATTTTGATGTTGCGAAGGTACAAGGTACCATTACCCTTTACCGTAACAGTCTGCTTGACATCACCAAGCTTATCGCCGTCGAGCACAAGACGCTCACCATCTTTAAGCTCTACAACGCCATCTTCTGCAAGCTTTTCCACATAAGGTACAGTGTAATCGGGAACATACATGCCACCGAACCATTCCATAGCGTTGTCATAATTCACATCGCCAAAAGCGGTATCCAGCGCAGCAGCTGCGCCCTGATCTTCAAATCCTGCAACCTGCACAGCCTGAGAAAGAACGAGGATATCGTAGGTACCACCCAGAGCTTCCATATCTTCGTTGGTGCAAGAAGGTGCAAATTCCACTTTCGTCAAAGAAGCAGCAGAAGTTTCACCAACAGCAAGAGCCTTCGTATAAACAGCTTCGTAAACCTGATAGGTCACACCATCCACAACGATCGTTGCCTCAGGAGTACCCCAAGACCATCTATAGCCGCTGGATTCACCAATGGGGAAACCCATGCCAAAAGTCTCACTGTCAGGCAGATCTTCAAAAGCAAACAAAGTACGGAAATAAGCATCGGACTTACCCGTATTCTTTACCGAAACGATCTTGCTGACGCTGGTGCCGGGGTACAGATCCTTGCCCTGTTCAAAGGGTACAAGCGTTTCACCGTCATCGCCAAGCTGCTGCTCAATCTGCTCGATCTTGACATTGCCAAGGGTCATGACGTTGACGTCGGAATCGGTATCGGTCAGGTATGCAAGGGTACCACCGACGGTCACGGCAAGGAGCAGTGCGATCGACAGAGCAAGCGTAGCCACTCTTTTCTTTGCCATTTTATTGGCCTCCTTATTATTTTGTTGTCAACTTTCTTGAAATTGGAACCTTGCCCCTTGTTTTGTTGACAAAAAAAACAAAAGGCGGCCTTCGCCGCTTGATGATACCCTTTGCACTGCGCGCTTGATGCTTATTGAGCATGGTCGCGCTTGATGCTTATTGAGCATGGTCGCGCTTGATGCTTATTGAGCATGGTCGCGCAAATTCTCGCCGCGTAAAAGCGTCTCGCATTTGCCTCCCCCCATTTTGTCAAAACGGTATTGCCTTTTGCACATCAAACGTCAAACACACGAAACACCCATACCAAACCGCTGAAAAAATTCTTTTTTCGCAACAGATCACACAAGTCTTCCGTGTAGTCCCATTATACAGCGTTCAACACAGAATGTCAACCGAACACCGCTTAAATTAACAGGAATGAAATATTAGGATTCAAAATAATTTCCAACAAAAAAGACGGCAGAACGTAAATTCTGCCGCCGATAGATCTTAGCTTATTCCGCTTTTACGGCTGGGGGTTCATGAAGCCGCGAATGATACCGCAAAGCTCGTCGTAACCTGCAAGGAAGCCGTTGATGGTCATGATGAATGCGCCATAGTGCTCGAAGTCTTCGGGCTTCTGTGCGTTGACATCAAATGCCTTAACGTACTCGGGGAACTTAGCAAGAAGAGTCTCGACGATGACGGGATCAACAGGCTTGCTCATGGTCTCGACGACCTCGGTGTCGCACTCGTTGATCTTTTCCTGCCAGGGATGTGCGATGGTCATGCAGACGTCGCCGCCGATGAACTCGCTCCAGTGCTTGGTGTTGCGATATGCAGCGGTCAGCAGACGAGTGCGGAAGCCGCGCTCCTGATAGATACGGTAAGCTTCCTTGAATACTGCGATGCCGCACCATTCAAGATATTCGGGATCGACTTCGATGCCGTCACGCTTTGCAACGTACTTGATGTAGTCGTCAACACGACCGATCATGATGGTGCAAACGGGAGCCATATCCTCGGTGGGAAGGCCTTCTGCTTCACGGCGCTTGAGGCCACGCTCAACAGCCTCTGCAACTGCAACAGCCTGTGCGACGGTGAAGGAGATGGTAGCATTGATGCTTACGCCATGGTAGGTAGCTTCTTCGAAAGCCTCGATGCCTGCCTTGGTGGTAGCCATCTTAACCTGCATGTTTGCGCCCAGAGTATTGAAATGGATTGCCTGCTCAGCCATCTTCTTGGCGTTGCGGTAGTTCTTAGCGTTGGTCTGGATGGACAGACGGCCCTTCTTGCCCTGGAACTTCTCGAAGGTGGGCAGGAGCATCTTTGCGCGAAGTGCTGCGATCTCCTCGATCAGAGCCCATGCGATGTCATCCTCAGTTGCCTCGGGCATCTCTTCGTTGAGAGCCTTGATGCGGGGTGCCCAGATGTCCATTTCCTTCTTGAGAACATCCTTAACGATGACGGGGTTGGTGGTAGCACCAACTGCGCCGCGCTCAAGTGCATACTCCAGATCGTCCTGTGCGCAGGAGTCGTTCCAGATATCGGTGCAGGGGAACTTTACGACAGTTTCATGCAGCTTACCTTTGAATTCAGACATGGCAAACCAATCCTTTCTTTGATACAAATCAGTATTGATATTCCTTCAAATCACGAAGATTTGAAACTTTGATACACAGCACAATAGTTATGCACATGTAATCGTATACAGTATAACACATATAAAATTGTTTACAAGGGATTTTGTATACAATTTTACATTATCGATTGCGTCTGACAGGTTTCTTCCTGACGGAATAGCCAAACGTACCGATCTGCTTGCCAAGGGCAAAATACGCACCGTGGGCGTAGGCTGCCAAATGGGCTTTTTCGATATGGAGTTTGCCCGTTTGGTCGATGAGGCGCTCATCCACGTGGACGTTCAGAATCTCCGCCAAAAACATTTCGTGGGTACCAAGCTGGATGCGCTGCGTGACGCGGCATTCCAGATTCACGGGGCATTCTTCAATGCCGGGTGCAGACACCTGCGCCATCTTCTGCGCGGTAAAGCCGCAGTACTCGAATTTATTGATATCCCGACCCGAGCGCACACCGCAAAAGTCGGTCTGCTTGACCAAAGATTCGGGCACAAGGTTG
>JAGBGW010000125.1 GCA_017935825.1 Clostridia bacterium | reverse complement strand
CCTTGATGTGGAACATGTCGGTCATTTCCCATGCTGCAGCGGTGGTGTAGCCTTCGATTGCATGGGTCAGTGCGTCCATACCGGTGGATGCGGTAAGGCCTGCGGGCATGGTTGCCATCATGTCGGGATCGACCACAGCCACGATGGGCATGTCATGGGGATCGACGCAGACAAACTTGCGCTTGCGCTCCACGTCGGTGATGACGTAGTTGATGGTGACCTCAGCTGCAGTACCTGCGGTGGTGGGCACAGCGATAATGGGCACACAAGGCTTCTTGGTGGGTGCAACGCCTTCCAGAGAGCGAACGTCAGCAAACTCGGGGTTTGCGATGATGATGCCGATGGCCTTTGCGGTGTCCATGGAAGAGCCGCCGCCGATGGCGATGATGCAGTCAGCTTCTGCTGCCTTGAAAGCTGCAACGCCGCCAACCACGTTTTCGATGGTGGGATTTGCCTTGATGTCGGAATACACAGCATATGCGATGCCGTTTGCATCCAGAAGGTCGGTGACCTTTGCTGCCACGCCAAATTTGATCAGATCGGGGTCGGTGCAGACAAATGCCTTGCTGAAGCCATTTGCATTGAATTCGGTGATGATCTCAGCGATCGCACCTGCGCCATGGTAAGAGGTCTGGTTGAGCATGATACGGTTAGCCATAGTAATACGCTCCTTTGTACTTGATGATTTTATCCTACATAATTCCAAGCTAAAAGTAAAGTATTATCGATAATATTTTAAAAGAAAAACAGCAAGGCATTTCGGGGGAGAAAACAACCTTGCTGCATGGAAAGTTTCATATGTGAGGTTTACGTGTGACTCAGCGCACCTGATCGGGGTTGCCGGTGATGCGGTAGATGAGTTTGACGTACTTATAGGGGTTGAAGAGCTTGGGACCGTTGATCATGAAGGAACCGTGACGGGTGGAGAACAAAATCTTCGTCCAGCCGATGGGCGAAATGATGGTGAACTCATCATGACTGAAACGATAGGTCTCGTTGGGGCAGATGATGCGCATTTCATTTCGATCGATCTCGATCCTGCCCGTGCCGAGGTTCTGTCGAAGAACATTGCGGTCGCAGGTCTCGATGTTGACGTTTTCATCACAGAAGATGACGCCATCGAAGTTGTCAAATTCTTCCAGACGCTCGTCCTGCCATGCCACCCAGTCGGCGACGTTGGTGATGTCGGTGTCAAAGTTTTCAAACTCGAAGGTGGTGGTTTCCGTGTACTCAGCCTTCAAACCGCATTCGGTGCAGGAGACGTAGTTGCCTTCGGACTTCAGTGTGGAGAACTTACCGCACTTGGGGCAGACATAGAGCAGTCGCTCAAGATACTCCGCACGCGCCTTGGAACGATAGCGATTCTTCGTCGTGGTCTCGTCCACGTGCAGACCTTCCTTCAGTGCCTGCATCACTTCTTCTTCCGTCATGGAAGCAAGCTCTTCCACGGAGATCTCACGCTTGACGATACCTTCGCACTTGCCGCGGCGCTGGGTGCCGCACCAACGGGGATCTGCGCTGTAGCAGCCCACAAGATTGTAGATGATCACCGGCACCTTCATCTTTTTGATGAAGCGGCCCATGGATTCGGGGATCTCGCCCATTCTGCCATCATAGGTGCGGCTTGCCTCGGGGAAGATCAGCACGCAGCTGCCTTCCTTCAGGATGCGCATGGTATTGATCATGCTTGCAGGGTCGCTGCCTGCCTTGACCTTGGGGATGGGTGCAAACCAATAGTTCATTCTTTCGGCAGGTTTGCCTGTATTGAACATATAGTCGCCTGCCATGACGTATATGGGGCGGTCAAAGCCCATGTTGACAAGGTAGCCGTCGTAGAAGCTCTGGTGGTTGCTGACGATCAGGTAGCCCTGTTTTTTATCCAGTTTATGCAGCTTTGCAGTGTAGCCCATCTTTGCCCAGACATAAACACGGAAGAAAATACGCATAAAGCCATAGGAGAAATAATGGCGCGTCTTCTGCCACTTCTCCTTCTTTTTCTTCACAGGCTTTGCAGCAGGGCGCTTTTCCACTTCACTCATCGGTTTCACCTCATCTAATCGTGCATTGCACAAAACTTTACAGATAAAGTATAGTGCAACAGGGTGAACCGATTGTGAACTTCCCATCACAAAATTAAGATTTTATGAAAAAGAGCGAAGATCATCATGATCCTCGCTCTGCTTTTCATTTTTACTGATAATCCACAACGTTGACCCAGCTGGAAAGAAGTTCCAGTTCCTCCGCCTTACCCTTGACGGTCTGGGAAGCTGCAACGATGGGCATCCACTTTTGCACATACTGGCGTGCAACGTCAGCATGCTTGCAGTAGAGCTT
>JAGBGW010000124.1 GCA_017935825.1 Clostridia bacterium | reverse complement strand
GGTGACCTTCTGTACGGTCTCCACAACTGCGGGGATACGGGTGGAACCGCCAACGAGGATGACGCGGTCGATCTGAGAGGTGGTAAGGCCGCTGTCGCGGATTGCCTGCTGCATGGGCTCAACGGTCTTCTGTACAAGGTCAGCGGTCAGCTCGTTGAACTTAGCGCGGGTGATGTTAATATCAAGATGGTTGGTGCCGGAGATGAAGGGCAGGTTTACGTTGGTGGTAAGAACGCTGGAAAGCTCGATCTTAGCCTTTTCTGCTGCTTCCTTCAGGCGCTGGGTTGCCATGCGGTCAGAAAGAAGATCAATGCCGGTCTCGCGCTTGAATTCCTGTGCAAGGTAGTCCATGATGCGCTTGTCAAAGTCATCGCCGCCCAGACGGTTGTTGCCGCTGGTTGCAAGAACTTCGAAGACGCCGTCTGCGATCTCAAGGACGGATACGTCGAAGGTACCGCCGCCAAGGTCATATACAAGGATCTTGTGGTTTACGTCCTTATCCATGCCGTATGCAAGTGCTGCAGCGGTGGGCTCGTTGATGATTCGAAGAACTTCAAGACCTGCGATGCGGCCTGCGTCCTTGGTTGCCTGACGCTGGCTGTCGGTGAAGTATGCAGGTACGGTGATGACTGCCTGAGAGACGGGCTGGCCAAGATATGCTTCTGCATCGGCCTTCAGCTTCTGCAGAGTCATTGCGGAAATTTCAGGTGCGGTGTATGTTTTGCCGTCGATTGCGATCTTGCGGTCAGTACCCATGTCGCGCTTGATGGACTCGATGGTGCGGTCGGGGTTGGTGATTGCCTGACGCTTTGCGATCTGGCCGACGAGACGCTCGCCATCCTTGGTGAATGCGACAACAGAAGGCGTGGTGCGGTTACCTTCGGAGTTCGGGATAACGACAGCGTCGCCGCCCTCCATAACTGCTACGCAGGAGTTGGTGGTACCAAGGTCAATACCGATAATCTTGCTCATTGTTTTGTTCCTCCAATGATTTTTATCAAAATAGATGGTGTGTTCCAATTTATGCGAATTGAGATGCTCTCAAGTCGTATCTTAATTTACTGTACAACTGCTACCATTGCGTAGCGAAGTACTTTTTCGCCGATGCGGTAGCCCTTCATAAGGACCTGTGCCACATCGCCGGTTTCCTGCCCCTCTGCCCCTTCAATCTGCATGACAGCCTGATGGATGTTGGGGTCAAACTTTTCGCCCTCTGCAGGGATCACTTCTGCACCCAGCTTTGCAAGGGCATCCATGGTCTGGCGAAGGATCAGCTCCATGCCCTGACGATGACCTTCGTCCAGGTCTGCGAAAGTCTCCTGTGCGCGTTCCAGATTATCCACCACGGGAAGCAGCGTCAGCACAGCCTGTGCGATACCCTCGTTGTAGGAGTCGGAACGGACGGTCTCGTTGCGCTTGCGGAAGTTATCAAACTCCGCTTTGATGCGCTTTGCAGCATCCAGATACTCTTCGTTCATGGCGTTGAGCTTTTCCCACTCGGCTTTTTTCACCGTCATGGTGTCGCCGCTCTTTTTGCGGGTGGATGTGCGGCGCTTCTTTTTATCTGCCGCGGTTTCTTCCTGTGCAGGTTCTGCCTCTTCGGTCACAGTCTCTTCAACCATTTCCTCTGCTGCAGTTTCCTGCTGTACGGTGGCCTCTTCACTCATTTGCTTTTGATTCCTCCCTGTCATTGTTGCCCGTCGTTGATTTCACCGGGCTGGGGCAATTCCTTGCGAACACTCTCGGAGCGTTCGTCCATCATCTCGGACATGATGCCCTGCATGTAGTTGAGCACGGATGCAACGTGGGAATAGTTCATTCGGGTAGGTCCGATCACACCGATGCTGCCTGCAGGGGCGCCATCGATGGAGTAACTGACCGTGACGACGGAACAATCGCGCATTGCTTCGTGGGAATTTTCATTGCCGATGGTGACGGTGAACTCCATCCCGCGGGAACGTTCCAGCATGGGCAGCAGCGTCTCGCGCGACTCCATGGCTGCAAAGAAGTTCCTCGCCTTTTCCACATCCGCGTATTCGGGGTGTTTCAAGATGTTTGCATGACCGCCGACCACGATCTCCTTGCTTTCCTGTGCGCCCAGCTGTTCGTTGATGCCTTCAAGCACCGCATCCAGCACATCGCGCTGACCCTGTACGGAGTCGCGCATCTGCCCTTCCAATCTGGAGCTTACTTCATTGAGCGTATGCCCCACAAGGCTTTGCTGCAGCATCGTCGTGATCTTGTAAAGGTCTTCCTGCGTGAACGTGGGCGAGGTTCTGATAAAGGTATCTTTGAAGATGCCCACATCCGTTACAAGCACAAGCAACGCAAGTCCCTGCGTGACCGGTACAAGCTGGATGTTATTGATGCGGATATCCCTCGGATTGGGCGGCAGGACAAATGCCGTGTAGGTGGTTGCATCGGAAATGGCCTGTGCCGCTTCGCGAAGCAGCTGCTTCAAGTCGCGGGAACGACTGTGCACGTGGCTTTGCAGTGCCTCGATCTCCTCGGAATTCAATTCCGATACATTCATCAGCTGTTCCACATACAGTCTGTACGCACGCTCCGAAGGGATGCGGCCTGCAGAAGTATGGGGCTGTGCAAGGTAGCCAAGTTCCTCCAGATCCATCATCTCGTTTCGGATGGTGGCGGAACTCCAGTCAAGGTATTTCCTTGAGATCGTACGGGAACCCACGGGAATACCTGTGGTGATGTAGTCGTCCACCACCGCCCGAAGGATCTTCAGTTTGCGTTCATTTAAAACCGTATCCATGGCGTCTCCCCTTTCCCGTTTCGATGTTAGCACTCAATCTCCTTGAGTGCTAACACAATCATACTACCCACCATCAGTATTGTCAAGTTAACGCCAAATAAATTTGTAAGTTTTACCATTCCTTAATATATGGAAAGAATTACGTAATCATTGCCCCATTGCACACAGGTTTATGGTGCAAAAAAACCATTATAACCCCGCTTTCTTCACCCTAAAAAAAGAACAACACTCCCCCACACCATCACCACAAGAATAAAACAGCCACAGTGTATTCTTTTTTTCGTGTTCGTTTTCGTTTACGTTTTCTTTTTCATTTTCATTTTCTTATTGCATCATTCGCAATGCGACCGTATCGCGCGAATATGTGGTCGCATCGTTTCGCATACTTTCGCATCTTGCAAAACACAATACACAATGTCATACTATAAAGGAAGGAAATTCCATTTTAAAATTGAAGGAGAATCGCTATGCAGACTGCTTCCCCCATCAAAATCAAGAATCTGCAGCT
>JAGBGW010000123.1 GCA_017935825.1 Clostridia bacterium | reverse complement strand
ATTTCTTTTAAAGGAGTACTTGTACCATGCTTGTAACCATGAAAGAGATCCTTGATCGCGCCAGCAAGGGCTACTACGCAGTACCCGCACCCAACGTAGGCGGCGAGCGTGAAGCACGTGCAGCTATCGAGGCAGCAGAAGAACTCAACTCTCCCATCATCATCGACGTCGGTTATTCCGCACATCCTGATCTGGTATTCTTCGGTTCTTACCTGACCACTCTTGCAAACCAGTCCACCGTACCCGTAGCAATCAACCTTGACCACGGCGGCCATAACTCCGTTGCTATGCTTCGTGACCCCATCACCGCTATCCGCGCTGGTTTCTCCTCCATCATGGTCGACCGCTCCATGTTCGACTACGAGACCAACCTTAGCATGGTAGCTGAGATCGTTCCCGTTGCACATGCAGTTGGCGTATCCGTTGAGGCTGAGCTTGGCCACGTTGGCGAAGGCGCAGATCCCGATGGTTCCACCCATCTGACCGATCCTTCTCAGGCACTTGATTACATCCAGCGCACCGGCGTTGACTGCCTTGCAGTTTCCATCGGTACCGCTCATGGTGCTTATGCTAAGGGCTTCGTTCCCAAGATCGACTTCGATCGTCTGCATGAGATCAAGAAGGTCACCGGCGAGTTCCCGCTCGTTATGCACGGCGGTTCCGGCACCGGCGACGAGAACATCAAGCGTGCTTGCGCAGAGGGTATCAACAAGGTTAACCTTTGCAACGAGCTTCTCGGCTCCGCAGCAGCAGCTCTCATGAAGGCTGACCTCACCGGTAACGGTGCATACGGTCTGTGGGATGTTCTTGTACAGGGCTGGAAGGATCGTCTTATGTTCCAGATCGAGAACATGGGCGCAGCCGGCAAGGCATGGGAGACCAAACCCGTTGGCGTTCGCAAGGACACCAAGGCAACCATGGCTGAATAATCAGTTAATCACAAAAAGCGTGTGCTTCGGCACACGCTTTTTTCTTGTGTCAAATTTCCTTCCTTGACAGAAAAGCCGCTTCAAAGTAGACTTGATATATCATCATGATTCGGAGGTTTTCTTTCATGAAAATTGGTTTTATCGGTTGCGGCAATATGGGCGGCGCTGTTATGGAAGGTATTTTGAAAAGCGGTAAGGCAGAGGCAAAAGATGTACTGATCACCACCGCATCCAATGGTAAGAATTTTGAGCGCTGCCAGCGCCTTGGCGTCGGAATCGCAGAAAACAACGCGCAGATCACGTCCACCTGTGATGTGATATTTCTTGCAGTCAAGCCTTATATCATCGAAGGCGTTTTGAACGAAGTAAAGGCTTCCTGGCGTGGGGAAGGGCAGCTTGTGATTTCCGTCATCACCGGATGGAATCTTGCCCGTCTTCGCGCCTATATTCCCGAAGGTGTGGATATTTTGAACACCATGCCCAATACACCCTGTCTGGTGGGCGAAGGTGTTTTCGCACTGAATATGGATGCTGATTTGACCAAAGAGCAGTTTGCCTTTGTGGAAGACCTGATCGGCGACCTGGGCACCGTGGTTTACATTCATGAAAACCAGATCGAAGCCCTCAGCGGCGTCTGCGGCTGCGGTCCTGCTTACCTTTATATGATGATCGAAGCCATGTCCGACGGCGGCGTTGCAATGGGTCTTCCCAGAGATCTGGCAATCAAAATCGCAGCTCAGGCAGCAATCGGGGCGGGGAAGATGGTCCTTGAAACAGGCATGCATCCCGGTGCATTGAAGGATGCAGTATGTTCTCCCAAAGGTTCCACCATTCTTGGCGTGCATGCACTAGAAAAAGGCGGTCTTCGCGCAGCAGCAATGGATGCTGTTATGGTGACTACCAAGAAAATGCTTGAAATGGCAAACGAATAATTGTAAACCTGTGTTTAGGATTTAATTGTAAACCATGGAAAACAGAAAGCATGTAACGATTTATACCGACGGTGCCTGTTCAGGAAATCCCGGTCCGGGCGGCTGGGGCGCAGTTCTGATTTATGGGGAAAGGCGTCTGGAGCTGTCCGACGGCGAAACACCGACCACAAATAACCGTATGGAATTGCTTGGACCGATTTGTGCGCTGAAAAAGCTGAATTTCCCGTGTGATGTCACATTGTATTCGGACAGTGCATATCTGATCAATGCATTTAAAAACGGGTGGCTGGACAACTGGCAACGGAACGGTTGGAAAAACGCTTCAAAAAAGCCTGTGGAAAATCAGGACCTGTGGAAACAGTTGTTGGAGCTTTGCAAGATCCATAACATTACATGGGTCAAAGTCAAAGGTCACGCAGACAACGTGGAGAACAATCGATGCGATGAACTGGCGCGTGCAGCTATTTCCAAGCAAAAATAGAACAAAATTCAATAGAGCAGAAGAGACCAAACTATGCGCAAAAGAAAAGTTTTACGCATAGTTTGACTTATTTTTACGGATATGGTACCATAAAAGCATCAAATCCGTCATTCTGAAAGGTATGTGAAAAACATGGCTTTGACACTGCAGGAAAAGAAAAACTTAGAGAAGCTTCGTCTTCTGTTGAAAGAGCTGCCCGAGTTTTCCTTTTCTTTTTTCATTGCAATTGAACCGCAGACTTCGATTCTGACCAGAATCAACTACGCATACGATTTAAAACAGTTTTTCCGCTATATGGTACAAAGTCTTCCCGGCTGTGAAAACAAACAAATCGATCAAATCACTGTACAGGATGTCAATCAGGTCTCTGCACAGTTTATTGAGCGTTATCTTGAGTATTTGAACCTGTATTACAGTCAGGACGGCCGTGAGCTGGAAAACCATGAATGCGGCAAATCCAGAAAGCTTGCAAGCCTTCGCACGTTTTTTAAATACTTATTTAAGCACAATCAGATCGAAAAAAATGTAGCTGCGCTGGTCGATATGCCCAAACTGCATCAAAAGGACATCATACGTCTTGATCCTGATGAAGTGGCAAAGCTGCTGGATGCTGCGGAATCCGGTGAGAATCTGACAGCACGTCAGCAAAAGTATCATCAGTATACAAGACTCCGCGATGTGGCAATGTTGACTTTATTTTTGGGTACAGGTATTCGTATCAGTGAATGTGTCAGCTTAAACATCGACGACATTGATTTCAATGCAGATGCTTTCCGTGTCACGAGAAAAGGCGGAAAAGTTGCAACGCTTTACTTCTGGACGGAAGTCGAACAGGCACTTCTGGCCTATCTGGAAGAACGTCAGAAGATCGATGCACTCCCCGGACATGAAGATGCCCTGTTCCTTTCCATGCAAAAAAAGCGCATCAGTGTCCGTGCCGTGCAGGAATTGGTCAAAAAATATGCCCGTGTGGGCGCTCCCTTGAAAAAAATAACGCCGCACAAGCTTCGCAGCACGTACGGCACCTCTTTATATAAAGAAACAGGCGATATTTATTTGGTTGCAGACGTATTGGGACACAGCGACGTGAACACCACGCGCCGTCACTATGCCGCTATGAATGAAGATCGCAGACGTCAGGCTGCGCGCGCCGTCACATTGCGGGACGACGATGAAGATTGATTCTATCAGCAGTTGAAGGCGCTGTCGGACATGGAAACCATGTTGGAATAAAGATCGTCGTGATACTGCTTACGCATCACGCGGGATACACAAAAACCGGTGATGGTGCAAAGCAAAGTCGCAGCCACAAGCAAAGCTGCTGCAAAACGTTTCCAGGAATAAATGACGATGGTCTGCTGTTTCTGCATGGTGTTCAACCTCCCGTTTCTTTTGGACAACTTTATAATACATGAACATTTGTTCGATGTCAATACATTTTCGAACAAATATCGAACATTTTTCGAACTTTTGTTTGACTTTCTGTTCGATGTTCGATATAATAGAATCACAGAAATCTGAAAAGGTGGGTTTAGGCATGTCACAGGCAGGCATCAGAAAACAAATGGAAATTCTCGATTTTATCGAACGCTTTCAGGAGGAAAACGGTTACTCCCCCACTGTTCGTGAGATCGGCGCCGCCGTGGGGCTGTCCTCTCCCTCATCCGTCCATAACCATATCAAGTCTTTGACGGAAAAAGGCCTTCTGCAGCGTGATGAGAAGAAATCCCGTGTCATGCGTGTCGCTGCAGCGGAATCTCCCAAGGAAGAAAAGAAAGTGGAGCCTGTCGTTAAAAAAGCTGCTCCAATCGTCAAAGCAGATGATGATTTCATGATTCGCCACAGCGTGGACAGCATTCCCGTCGTTGGCAATGTGGCAGCCGGCGTACCGATTCTGGCAGAGGAAAACGTGGAGGATACCATTCCCCTTTCCACCGACTTCATCCGTGGCGATGCAAGCGATACCTTCATTCTGAACGTTCACGGCGACAGCATGATCAATGCAGGTATCCTCGATGGTGACTACGTGGTCGTCCATTCCCAGAGTACTGCAAGAAACGGCGAAATTGTCGTTGCAATGCTGGATAACGAAGCCACTGTAAAACGCTTCTATCGCGAATCCGACCATATCCGCCTGCAGCCGGAGAACGACTACTACGAACCCATTCGTTCCCGCGACGTTCAGGTCGTCGGCAAAGTGGTCGCACTTCTTCGTAGATTCTGATCAAACAAATAAAAGCCTGAATCCAAGATTGGATTCAGGCTTTTTCTTTTCCCTTACAGATTCAAAAGACCTTCCCTGCACATGTAATCAAGTGCGGTCATGAATGCAATTTTGCCATGTTCATAGGTCAGGCCGCCCTGAATGTAGGCGGTGTACGGTGCACGGACGGGGCCGTCTGCACTCCACTCGATGGATGCGCCCTGAACGAAACTGCCTGCCGCCATGATGACGGGATCGTCATAACCGGGCATGTCGCCGGGTTCGGGAGTCGCATAACTGTCGATGGGCGCGCCAAGCTGGACGCCT
>JAGBGW010000122.1 GCA_017935825.1 Clostridia bacterium | reverse complement strand
GGCGGCGGTGCAGTTTTCAATGGCCTTTTTTACACGCATATACCGCATGGTCGCCTGTTTAAGCACCAGCGTGCGGATCACTTCCTGATTCTGTTCCGCTTCCAGGGCGGCGGTGTGTTCCGCATAAAGGATCGATGCCTGTCGGGACTCAAAATTCAGCACATAGTTTTTATCATCCTGCTTTACAAAAATGCCGCGCAGCACAAAGTCGTCGGCAAATTGCTGCAGCTGTTCCATTGTAAGCTCGCGGAAATCCTGCAGCTGTGCTTTGAGTTTTCGAAGCTCGAACGGTGCGCTCATCGTTGCGGCAGTGCAGACAAGTGCCCGTCGTACTGACAGGCTTTTTGCATCCTTTGTCTGGGAAGTTGCAAAAATAATGTCGAACTGCTGCGAAATGCCATCGTAGTCGGCAGCGCAGCGGATGATTGAGTGGATATACTTGCCAAGGGAAGTAAATGCATTTTTTACCTGCAGATCGGCCGCCACAAGACAAAGGTTGTCATGACGGGAAAGCTTGAGCTTGTTGGTGCAAAGCAGATTCATCAGCGTAACGGCAGTCAGTGCCTGTCCGCCAAGAAGCTGGCGCGCTTCTTCGCTCAGATCCTGCGCAGCGACAAACAAGCCGCTTTGATCCTGACAAAAATACATCCAGTCCCGTACATCGCGGGCAAATGCGGTCAGATCCTGTGTGACGTCACCCAGTTCATCCAGTTTTTCGGAATTAAACTGCATACCCAAAACGCGATGCTTTTGTCCCTGCAGTACGATTTGATCGTCGCGAAAGTACAGTGCATCACTTTGCAGAAGATCCAGAATATAAAATGCACTGATGCGGCCTGCATCACTGCGAAGGGGAGCGTTGAACATGGGGGTCATCCTTCCGATCGTTTAAGATATATCAATACACGTTACATTATAACACACAATTGCAGGGAATATCCTATGATTATGAAAAAGGATTTGCCCCAAACAAAGCGTGCGTGTATAATAAGTATGTATCTGTAGATTCTTGACAGATCGCACTGCGATTTGTTTGGAACTGAAGAAAAGAGGAAAGATCATGAGCGAAGCTATCAATAAAGTCGTCAATCTTCCGGTGGTCAGCGTATGCTTCCCCCAGCAGGAAAAAGAACAGGCGATGTCCGTTGCGTGGGATGTGCGTCGTGCATGCCCCTGGGCAAAGGTAGAAGAAAACGTCAATCCCGAATCCTGCGTGTTGGTGTTGGTCATTTCCCGTGCGACCTTTGCAGATAAAGATTGTGCGGAGGCTGTCCGTGATGCACTCAAACGCCTGATCCCAATTTTGGCAGTCAGCGTGGCATCCTATGACAAGGCTGCGGCTGCCAACCTTCTTGGCGGCATGAGCATTTTGGACAAGCGGTCTTCCCGCTATCATGCAGCGCTGGGCGAATTTTTTGCAAGTGCTGTGGTCAATGAAAAACTGGTTTCCGCTGTGGTGTCCGCACAGGCAAGACAAAACTCCGCCTCTGCCACCATCGCAGACTTGTATTTGATGGGTCTGGGTGCACTGGAAGGTATTGGCACCGCACGCGACTGCGCACGTGGCTGCGATATGATCGTGGCGGCAACGCTGGCAGGTTTGCTGGATGCTAAAAAGCAGCTGGCCTTTATGTACCGCTTCGGTAAAGGTGTGCGCCGCAATGCCCGTGAAGCACAGCGCTGGACGGGTGAGGCCCTTGCACAGGCGCAGCGCGCATTTGATGCAAACCCCTCCCGCGAAAATGCACTGGAACTGGCAGGCGTATACGGTTTCCTTGCTTCCACCCATGAGGAAGCAGGACAGATCGACGATGCCCGTGCCTGCTATGAAAAATTGACTGAGCTTTGGCGCGACCGCGATCAGGCATTGGTGGCAAATGCAGCCTTTGAACTTGCGCGGATTGCTCATGTGGACGGCAAAGACATCTGCCAAAGCAGTGTCAATGCAGTAAACGAAGGTTTGGCATATGAAAAGCTTGGCGGCAGTGGTCTCAACCGTGAGCGTCTGTATGCTGTGTGCAGCGATCTTGTCGGTATTTACGAACAGGATGACAACCTTGCAGCGGCAGAACCTTATGCAGCACACATGGATGCGCTGAAGGATGATGAAAAGAATCTGTATGCACTGCGCCTGCGTTTTATCAAAAAGTATACGGGTCTTGGTGATGCCCGTGTGCGTGAGGAAAAGCTGACCGAAGCAAAGCGCTTTTTTGCAAAGTGCGTGGATATCTGCGAGGATGTGCTCGGTGCAGATGATGTGTTGGAATTTGACGACATGACTGCGTTTGTCAAGTACGGTTTCCTCTGTCAGGAGGACGGTGAATATGCAAAGGCGTACGATCTTTATAATCGCTACAGCGACATTTACCGTGTTCTGTTTGAAAAGCGCGAGGCAGAACGCCTTGCAGCAGAAGAAGCAGCCCGTCTTGAAGCAGAGCGCCTTGCAGCAGAGGAAGCAGCCCGTATCGAGGCAGAGCGCCTTGCGGCAGAGGAGGCAGCCCGTATCGAGGCAGAGCGCCTTGCAGCAGAGGAAGCCGCCCGTCTTGAAACAGAGCGCCTTGCAGCAGAGGAAGCTGCCCGCATCGAGGCAGAGCGCCTTGCCGCAGAAGAAGCAGCTCGCATCGAGGCAGAGCGCCTTGCCGCGGAAGAAGCGGCACGTCTTGAGGCAGAACGTCTTGCAGCAGAAGAAGCAGAGCGCCTTGCGGCGATCGAGGCTGAGTTGATGGCAGCAGCCGATGCAGAAGCTCCGCTGGATGAGGAAGACGACGAAGACTTCTTGGAAGATGAGGATGTATTTGGGGAACAGGAACCAGAAGATCCTTTTGCAGATCTGGAAGAAGAACAGGATCTGTTTGAAGAGCAGCAGGAAGCCGAAGAAGAACTTGTTTCGGAAGAACCTGTACAAATTCCTGCGGCGGAACCTGTTGTGGAAGCACCCAAGCGTGGTTTTGCAAGAATGTTCGGTGGCCTGAAGAAGATCATGGCACGCGAAGATGAACAGGAAGAATCCGCACCTCAGATGCAGGAGCCTGTACAGCAGATCGAAGTACAGGAGCCTGTGCAGGAAGAAATTGACGAAGAAGTTTTGAGCCTTGATGCAGAGGAAGAAGCTTTCGAACAGGAACCTGTGGCCGAAGTACCTGCAGCAGAAGAAGTAGCACAAGAAGCGCCTGCGCCTGCTCCCGCGGCAGCACCTGCAGCTAAGCCTGTTGAAGAAGAAAAGGCAGCACCCTCCACGCAGGACCTTCTGAGCCTTTCCAAGTCCGCATCCAACTACTATAAGATGGCAGCAGCACTGGAAGCAGGCGGCAACGTGGACCGCGCCATGAACTGGTGCCGTGAGGCATTGAAGATTCGCCGCGATGTCTACCGTGCATCCGGCAGCTCCGTTGCCCGCGCCGCCCTTGGCGAAAGCGTGCTGATGCTGGCTCGTTTGAACGAGCGCATGGGCGAAAGCGAGCAGGCAGCCCGCGACTACGAAGACGTGGTAAAGCTCATCGCACCCCTTGCAGCAAACAACGAGATCCTCTCCGATGCAGTTGCAGTTGCATACCTTGGCAATGGCCGCTGCAGCGGTAATGCAGAAGCCATCCGCGCCGCCATCCGCCTTTGGGAGCAGATGCAGCAGGCAAAGGGCGACGAGTCCTACGCAGGCAAGATCGCCGACGCCGCAGCAGAGCTTGCAAAGCTTGGCTGATTTAAAAGCAATAAAAAGGGAAGTCCGAATGCATTCGGGCTTCCTTTTTTCGTCTGTGCACAGGCGGCAAGATATGCTAAAATAAACACAGATACTTTTCTTGCATAAAACGATAGTTTGAATC
The DNA here is from genome assembly GCA_017935825.1 of Clostridia bacterium. Taxonomy (GTDB): domain Bacteria; phylum Bacillota; class Clostridia; order Christensenellales; family Maliibacteriaceae; genus RGIG9107. Next base: position 12,102 of record JAGBGW010000122.1, on the reverse strand, counting down.
GTTCAGGAGGAAACACAATGGGTATTTTTTCCGATGTATTGCTGGTCAGCGATTACGACGATACCATGACCGAGCCGGGCGGTCTGCCGGGCAAAGACGGTAAAATTGCAAAAATGACCACCGTGCCGCAGGCAAACCTTGACGCCATCCGTGCTTTTGAAGAAGAAGGCGGTCTTTTCACCATTGCAAGCGGCAGAACGCAGATCTATTACGATAACGTCATCCGTAAGACCATCATCCCCAGCGCACCGCTGATTTTGGCAAACGGTTCCCACATCTACGATCCTGTAAAGGATCAGGATATTCTGGTGCGCCCCCTGCCCGATTCGGTGGTGGCACTTGCCAAGGATGCCATTGCACGCTTCCCCGAGGTGGCACTGCAGGCACAGAGAAAAGACAATATGTGCATCCTGCACTGCGCAGAAAAAGACAAAGAATACTATCTGAACCTGCCCTATCATGTGCTGGGCGATGCGGACAGCTATCCCCAGCCCTGGGTGAAGCTGCATTTTTCCGGCCCTCATGAGCATATTGCACAGCTGATGGAATACCTGCAGGCCCATTATCATGAATATGAGTATGCAGAGTCCGTGCCCACCGTCTGCGAGATGCAGTCTTTGGGCGTTACCAAGGGCGATGCGGCTCGCTGGCTTGCCAAGCGGTTGGGAAGAAAGATTCTGGTCTGCGTAGGCGATGCACCCAACGACCTGCCCATGCTGGAAGAGGCAGACTATGCCTTCGTCACTGAAAGCGGCTTTGACGTCATGCGCGAGATGGGCTTCTTCCGCGCAGCGGAAGCACGCAAAGGCGCCGTGGCAGACGTCATCCGCCAGATGCGTACCCTGCTCAAAAAGCAGAGCCGCAACCGCTGATTCTATGAAGAATATCATTTTGATCGGCATGGCAGGTGCAGGTAAATCCACACTGGGCGTGCTGCTTGCAAAAGCACAGGGCATGGATTTTCTCGACAGCGATATCGTCATCCAAAAGACCGACGGCAGAAAACTGCAGGAAATCCTCGACATGGACGGCATGGATGCCTTTTTGAAAATCGAAGAAGACGTGCTGTGCAAAATCGATGTGAAACATACCGTCATCGCCACGGGCGGAAGCGCGGTGTATTCCCAAATCGCCATGAGGCACTTGAAAGAGCGCGGTATCGTGGTGTATCTTGATGTGCCCTTCCCCGAGCTTCAAAAGCGCCTGACCAATATCAAGACCCGCGGCATTGCCATCCGACCGGGGCATACACTGCAGGACGTGTTCAACGAACGTCTTGCCCTGTACAAAAAATACGCCCACATCACCGTGGACTGTGTCAACATGACCGTGGAGCAGAATGTGGAACAAATCATCGCCGCATTGGAGGACTAACACATGCAGATGCGACCTGAATTTATTGAAAAGATCTACGCAGGCTGGCTTGCCAAGATGATCGGCATCCGCCTTGGCGCGCCCATCGAAGGCTGGACTTATGAAAAGATCCGCAACGCCTTCGGCGATCTGGATCACTACCTTGTGGATTACCGTGACTTTGCCGCAGATGACGACAGCAACGGTCCTTTGTTTTTCTTAAAGGCGCTGCAAGACGGTCGAAACGGCTTTGATCTGAAAGCGCAGGATGTGGCAGAGGCTCTGCTCAACTACGCACCCTTTGAACATGGCTTTTTCTGGTGGGGCGGTTACGGTGTGTCCACCGAGCATACCGCATACCTGAACCTTCGAAGCGGTGTGCCTGCACCCCAAAGCGGCAGCATTGCGCAAAACGGCGCCACCATGGCAGAGCAGATCGGCGGACAGATCTTCATCGACACTTGGGGTCTTGTTACCCCCGGCAATCCCGACCTTGCGGCAAAGTTTGCAAAGGAAGCTGCCAGCGTCACCCACGACGGCAACGGCATTTACGGCGGCATCTTCGTGGCGGTGTGCATCAGCTATGCGTTCATTGAGCAGGATATGAAGAAGATCCTGCAAAAGGGTCTTTCCTACATCCCCGAAGATTGCGAATATGCCCGCGTGGTGCGTGCCGTGATGGATTTCTATGAAGAACGTCCCAACGACTGGCGCGCCTGCTTTGACTACATTTTCCAAAACTTCGGCTACGACAAGTACCCCGGCAACTGCCATATCATCCCCAACATCGCCGTGATGATCTTGGGTCTGCTCTATGGCGAAGGCGATTTTGACCGTACACTTAACATCACCAACCTTTGCGGCTGGGACACCGACTGCAACGTGGGCAACGTCGCCACCATTATGGGTGTGCGAAATGGTTTGGAAGGCATCGCCTACGACAAGTGGCGTGCACCCATCAACGATTTCCTTGCATGTTCCTCTGTTGTGGGTTCCCTCAATATCATGGATATTCCCTATGGCGCGGTGTATATCGCAAAGCTTGCCTATGCCCTGGCAGGCGAGACCATGCCCGAACCCTGGAACACCATTGCAAACGAGCGCATCGACAGCTGCCACTTTGAATTCCCCGGTTCCACCCATGCCATGCGTGTGCGCTGCCGTGCCTACGGCAAGGGCCGTGACAATAAGGAGACCTACATCTGCAACACCGACGAGACCGCAGCCACGGGCGAACGATGCCTGAAGGTGGTCGCCAAGGAAGCCGTGGCAGGGGATGACATTTTCATCTACAGAAAGACCTTCTATGAACCTGCTGACTTCCATGACAGCCGCTATGATCCTTGTTTCTCTCCTTTGATCTATCCCGGACAGACCCTTCATGCAAGCGTCTTCATTCCCGAATACAGCTTCGACACCGAGGTCAGCCTCTACGTGCGCGATGCCCATTCGGGCGAAGTGTTCAACTCTCAGCGTGCGCAAGCAAAGAAGGGCGCATGGATGACCCTCTCCTGCGAACTGCCCCGTCTGGAAGGCGTTCTGCTTGACGAAATGGGTGTGTGCTGCCACGTCAAAGGCGATTATAAGATGATCGCCACCTCCGCCACCAAGTACGATTACGTCTGCATGATCGACGATCTGTATGTGGACGGCGGCGCGGATTATCTGCTGGATTTTGCCTGCGAGCATGAACAGAAGTGGATGGGCCACCACCGCGAGATCACGCCCATGACCCGCTTGAAGGGTATCCAGTATCTGGCAGAGGGCAAACTCCACCTGTCCTGCAGCGATTTTGCCGAATCCTATACCGGCCGTCACGACTGGACGGATTATATGGCGACCTTCTGCATCACTCCCGTCACGGGCAAAAACCACATGGCGCTGATCCGCGTGCAGGGCGCCATCCGAAACTATGCCTTCGCGCTGCTGGACGGCAAAGCCGCACTTTTGAAGAACGACAACGGCTATCGTGTGCTGGCACAAGCGGACTTTTCTTGGGAGCTTGGTGAAACCTACGAAGTTACCGTCGCCGCCAAGGGCAACCGAATCATGGCGCAGATCGGCGATATCGCGCTGGATTACACCGACGAAGAGCGTCCCTACCTTTGCGGCAGCATCGGCGTGGGCGTGCAAAACGGCAGCCACATCGCAGTTTCCACCATCGATGTGCAGAAGGTGTAAAACTTCGAACAATCAAAAAAGGAGTGATTCTTTTGAATCACTCCTTTTTCTTATGCTTTTTTCTTTCGTCCTCTTAAAAGAAGACATGCGGTCAGCACGATGGGGAAGATCACGGCGCAGAAGATGCCCAGCTTCATATTGTTGTTGGCTGCGGATGCCACAAAGCCCACCAAAGACGGACCGATGGAACAGCCAAGGTCGCCGCCCAGTGCAAGATAGGCAAACATCGCCGTGCCGCCTCTTCGCAGTGCCGCAGCCGACTGGCTGATGGTGCCGGGCCACATGATGCCAACGGAAAAGCCGCAAAGCGCACAGCCCAAAAGGTTAATGATGGGAAGATTTGCAAGACCTGCCAGAAGGTAAGAAACGATGCAAAGTGCGCTGCTAATCAGCATGAATTTTTGAAGCGGCACTTTATCGCCGAATTTGCCGTAGAAAAGACGGGCTGCACCCATCAACGCGGCAAAGGCAAGGGGACCTGCCAGGTCGCCCACGGTCTTTGCAACGCCAAGACCTTCCTCTGCAAAGGCGGACACCCACTGCACAATGGACTGTTCACAGGCACCTGCACAGATCATCATCATCATGAAGAACCAGAAAAGTCTGGTCTTGAAAAGCTCGCCCACGGTCATGCCCACTTCACCTTCGGGCACCACGGATGCAAGCGGCACGTTGCAGAACATGAAGATGTTGAACGCAGGGATCAGTGCCCAGATCACGGTCAACATCCGCCAGTGTTCCGTGCCAAAGATGGAGAAAAACAGCGTGGACAGCAGCACGATGCCCACATGCCCCCAGCAGTAGAAGGAATGCAGTATGCTCATTGCCTTTTCCTTATTGTCCGTGGGGCAGCTTTCCATGATGGGACCGATCAGAACTTCGATCAGTCCGCCGCCGATGGCGTAGACGATCACGCCCGTAAGGATCCCTGCAAAAGGATCGATGAAGTTGGGCAGGATCGTCAGCAGCACAAGACCCAGCGCGGCAAACAGCTGGGATGCAACCACGCAGATGCGATAGCCAAGGCGATCCACAAACTGGGGCGCCAAAAGGTCCACGATCAGCTGAACCAGGAAGTTCAGCGTGGCAAGCAGCGTGATCTTTTCAATGGGAATATGAAAAGACGTCTGGAACGTGACAAACAGCAGCGTGATAAACGTATTCAGCGTCGCCTGCACGATGAATGCCGAAAAGCAGGAAAAAATCGTGTGTTTGAATGTGAATTTCATGACTTACTCCTCAAGCAAAAAGTCCAGCACCGCCGCGTTGAAATCTTCGGGATTCTTCGCCGCGATAAAATGATCGCCCTTTATGATGCAAAGCGTGGCGCTTGGGATGCAGGAGGCGATATAGGGCGTGTGATTTGCCTTGATCATATCGTTATCGCCTGCCATCACCAGCACGGGCATGGTAAGCTTCTGCAGCTCTTCCTTTTTAATATTGGGCTGACCCACCATCAGCGACAAAATTTCGTGCTTGGGCACGCACTTTTTGTCGAAAATGGAAATGATCTTTGTCATCCAGTAGCCGCAAAGGATGCCGAACTGTACCGAGAACTTTACACCCGAGGGGTCTAAGTCCGCGCCGTCGGAAACGAGACGCAGCACCCGATGGGGGAAGTGCAGCGCAAACAGCAGTGCGATATTGCCGCCGTCGGAAAAACCGAGCACATGGGCTTTTTCGATGCCCAGTTCGTCCATAAAGTCGTTTAAGTCACGGGCAAACTGAAGCAGCGTGAACTCCGCCGTGCCGCGGGGCGAAGCGCCGTGACCACGGGTATCCACGGCGATGACACGAAAATGCTTGGAGAAAGCCTCCATCTGATGCTCAAAATAAGCGTGGCTGTCGCCGTTGCCGTGCAGCAGGATCAGCGGCGTGCCGCTGCCTTGCTCAACATAATGCAGTTTGATATCCATAGCGCTTACTTTTTATTCTGACGGGATTCGCGGATCAGCTCTGCGATCGCAAGGAAAAAGCCTGTGATCTTTGCCGCCGTGCGAAGGCAGAATACGCCGACGGAGGACTTTGCGATCTTCATGCCAAGGGATTCTTTCTTTTCGTTGCTCATGTTTTGTTCTCCTTAACCAAGTGCCACGTCCAAAATCATCATCAGCGCAAAGCCCAGCGCCGCGCCGATGGTGCCGATGTTGGAATGCTTGCCCTCCTGCGATTCGGGGATCAGCTCTTCCACCACAACGTAGATCATTGCGCCTGCCGCAAAGGTCAGTACATAGGGCAGAGCAGGTTCAATAAATTTGGTCAGAAGAAGTGTCGCGATGGCACCGATGGGTTCCACCACGCCCGACAGGAAGCCGTACAAAAAGCTTTTCTTTTTCGAGACACCGTTGCCCACCAGCGGCATGGAAATGATGGCGCCTTCTGGCAGGTTCTGGATGGCGATACCGATGGCAAGTGCGATGGCGCCTGCTGCGGTGACCACCTGACTGCCTGCAAGCATACCTGCCAGCACCACGCCCACTGCCATACCTTCGGGCAGGTTGTGCAGTGCCACGGCAAACACCAGCATGGCGGACTTGCCAAGACCGCAGGGGCGGCCTTCGGGGCATTCATCGTTCAGATGCATGTGGGGCACGAAGCTGTCCAGCGCAAGCAGGAAGAAGATACCGCCAAGGAAGCCGATGACGGCAGGTACCCAGCCGATGGTGCCTGCGGCTTCTGCCATGTCGATGGCGGGGATGATCAGCGACCAGACCGATGCGGCGATCATTACGCCTGCGGCAAAGCCCAGCAGCGCCTTTTGCAGACGGTCGGGCATGGCGCCTTTTAAGAAGAACACCATGCCGCTGCCAACGGTGGTGCCCACCAGGGGAAGTATAACACAAAGTACGATTTTCATGGTTTCACTCATAAGAAAGACCTCCGAATTTGTCTGAAATTTTTATTGGATCGTGCCGGTGACACGATAAAAATCACGTTTTCTGCCGTGGGCAAGACGCTTTGCCCATGCGGATTCAAACCCTGCCGCATAGGAATTGTCGTGCAGTGCCACTTCTTCCACTTGGAATCCCATGGGACGGATGGAATCGGCATAGTCGCCTTGCAAGAATTCGATGGAAAGCGGGGGAAGACCGCGCTTTTCGATTTCTGCTGCCTCAAAGGAGGGGGAATAGGTGGTGACGAAGGTAAATGCTGCACCCACTTTGCAAAGTGCGTGGAGCTTTGAAAGCATTTCTTCCTGTGCGCATGCCACGCCCTGCAAAAGAGTTCCCCAGGGGAAGTACACCGTCAGCTCGTCCGCCTTGCCCTGCAATTCGATTGGGGGATTCTCCGCCGTGCCCACCACCAGCAGGCAGTTGGCAAGTCCGCCTTTTTCGGGCTTTTTGATCAGCTTCTTTGCGGTGTCGGTCATGTTTTCCGCCGCCGCATCCAATCCGATATAAAGCGTGTCGGGTGCGCCCTTTGCGCTTTTATACACGTTTTTGCCGTCGCCCGTGCCCACGTCGATCACCACGCGGGAAAATTGAGCGATCAGCGCATCCAGTTCTTGTGCCGTCATGTTCTTTTTTTCTTTGCCGTGCAATATGATCAAAGGATATCACCCTCGTTTCTGCCAAAATACTCTATTATAATTATAACAGAAGCAATCACACGTTCATAGCGGCATTTTATACAGAATTTATTTTCCAATACGGGGAATTCATGGTAGAATACTGTCAAATATTATCGGATTTCGCCCGATGTAAAAGCGGGCAGCATAATTCCCATCAAAAAGGAGAAACGACTTATGGATTGCATCAAATGCGGAAAATGTATTGCAGTATGTTCCTCTGCGGCAAAGCCTCTGACCATGACCGATGAGGGTGTGAAAATCAACCTTGAAGGCTGCAACGCCTGCGGTCACTGCGTCGCCATCTGCCCCGTGGATGCGCTGGAGCATCCGCTGTCTGGCGTCCAGCCCCTGTGCGGTGAACCCGTCGATGCCGAAACGGCAGAAAAATTCCTGCGTTATGCCCGAAGTGTTCGTTATTACAAGGACGAACAGATCGACCCTGAAAAGCTCACCCGCATGCTGACCATGGGTACCTATGCTCTGACCGGCTCCAACCGTCAGGGTATTCGCTACGTGGTGGTCAATGGCCGCGAAAAAATCCAGAAGCTGGTGGATGAATTCTGCACCGAGGCAGAACGCTTCTGCCCCGAAAATCCCTCCATCCAGTGGCTCATGCCCCGTGTGGAAAAATTCCGCAATGAGGGCGCAGACGATATCTTGCGCTCCTGCACCACGCTGATCGTCGCCATCGGCGAAAATACGGAGAATCATCATAAAAATGCCTACTTCTCCTGCACCTTCATGTCCCTTATGGCACCCAGCCTTGGCATCGGTACCTGCTGGGCAGGCATGTATGAGACTCTCGCCACCAACGGCGCCTACGATGCAAAGTTCCGCGAAACGTACGGCGTGAAAGAAAATGAAGCCATCCACGCTGTGCTGATGGCAGGTGTGCCGGATGTGAAATTCCGCCGCTTTGCCGCAAGAAATCCCCTGGATGTCACCTATCTTGACTAAATTTTTCCATTAGAAACGAGTCCTTTTCATGAAACACATCTTTATCGTCAACCCCACCGCAGGGAAAAAGAATTGCGCAGAAGAGATCCGTGCGCAGCTGCAGCAAAAAGAAAACCTTTCCTGGGACCTTTTTGTAGCGCCCACGGCGGATGCGGCAACGGAATATGTACGCACCTGCTGTGAACAGATGCCCGATGAAAAACTGCGCTTTTATGCCTGCGGCGGTGACGGTTCTCTTTCCTCCGTGCTTCGGGGCGTCTACGGTCACGATAATGCATCCATGACCAGCTACCCCGTGGGCAGCGGCAACGACTTTGTCCGTTACTACGGCGGTAGAGAGCGGTTTCTTGATCTGGATAAACTGTTGGAAGCACCCGAAGAGGAAATCGACCTGATCCGCGCAGGGGACAGGCTTTGCATCAATGCCTTTGATCTTGGCTTTGATGCCTATGTGTGCGATACCATGATGCGTGTGCGAAGAAAGCCTTTGATCGGCGGCAACAACGCCTACTACACGGGCATCATCACGTCTCTTTTCAACGGCATGCGCACCTACTGCCGCATGACGGCGGATGGGGAAGAGGTCATCGACGGCGATATCCTTCTTTGCACCGCGGCAAACGGCAAATACGTCGGCGGCGGATTCCAATGCGCACCCCGTTCGGACAATGCGGACGGTCTGATGGAGCTTTGTCTTGTGCGCCCCGTGGGCAGACTGCTTCTTGCAAGGCTCATCGGCACCTACAAAAAGGGCGGACATCTGGACGACCCGAGATTTGCGCCCTATCTGATTTACCGCCGCGCAAAGAAACTGGAGATCACCTCCGACAAGCCCATCAAATTCGTTCTGGACGGCGACATCGTGGAAGCAGACCGCATCGAGGTGGAAGTCCTGCCCCGTGCACTTCGCTTCGCCGTGCCTGAATAATGCAAACGAATACCGGAAGAAAAGACTACCCGAGGAAGAGAAAACTTTTTCGGGTAGTGTTTTTATTTACAATTCAAACTGCCGAAGGCAATATCACTTGAACAAAGTTCAAATATCACTGCAAAGCAATATCACTCGCCGTAAGGCGAATAAAACTGTTCAGGTGTTCTTTGGAACACTTGAACAAACCCAAGCGGTATTGTGTTATAATGAAGCAAAACCAACCGTACGGGAGAAAATTTATGGCAACCATCCTGCTTGTGGAAGACAATGTGGAATACAGAAAGCTTTTGGCGATCCATATGCGCCGCGGGCGCTATGACGTGCTGGAGGCAAATGATGGACAACAAGCGCTGCAGGTGTTAAACGATCACCATGCCGATTTGATCGTGGCGGACATCATGATGCCCAATATGGATGGCTTGACCCTGATTTCCTTCCTTCGAAAAGAAGGTGTGGAAACGCCCATTTTGGTGGTCACCGCAAAGGAACAGTTTGATGCCATGCGGGAAAGCTTCCGCCGTGGCGCAGACGATTACCTGATCAAACCCGTACGCATGGAAGAACTTCTCCTTCGCGTGGAAGCGCTTCTTCGAAGGACCAAACAGGAACAGCCCACGGATGTAAAAATCGGCAGTGCGGTTTTGGATGCGCAGAAGCTTTGTGTCTGCGCGGATGGACAGGAGGTGCCGCTTCGCTTAAAGGAATTCCGCCTTTTGGAAAAACTTGCCGCCCATGCAGGGAAGATTTTCACCCGTCAGGAACTGATGGATGACGTCTGGGGCTATGACAGCGAATCCGACCCCAGAACCGTGGATACCCATATCAAGCGCCTGCGCGAAAAACTGGAAAGCATTTCGGACATCCGCATTTCCACCGTGCGCGGCCTTGGCTATCGGATGGAGAAACCCCTATGAGAAAACTTCGTTCGCGCCTTGCGCTGTTTTTGACAGGTCTTGTGCTGGTCACCTCGGCGGTGACGCTGTTTTTGGCTTACTACTTCATGGTGCAAAGCAACTTTGCAGAAGAAGAGGAAATGGTCCGCTGGTTCTTCTACGGCTCGGCGATCAAAGACGTCCTGCTGCTGCTTGTGGCAATGGCGGTCATCATCATCACCATGTTTTTCATCACCCGTGGCACCACCAGTCCCATCCGCACACTGTCCAACGCGGCAAAGCAGATCGCGCAGGGCAATTACGACGTGCAGGTGCAGATCCGTCAGGATCGCGTGGCGGAGTTCGGTGACTTGCAGAACAACTTCAACGCTATGGCGCAGGAGCTGAAAAACAACGATTACCTTCGTAAAGACTTTATCTCAGGCGTCTCCCATGAACTGAAAACGCCCCTTGCCATTATCGAAGGCTATGCAGACCTGCTGCAGGAGGAAGACCTTTCCGATGCAGAGCGCAGGGAATACGCGGCTGCCATTGCAGAAGAAAGCGCCAGACTTTCCCACATGACGGAAAACATGCTGCGCCTGTCCCGTATCGACTTAGGAAGGCAGAAACCCGACCTTTGCTCTTACATGCTGGATGAACAGATCCGCCAAAGCGTCATCCTGCTGGAACCCCAGTGGGCGGCAAAGAACATCGACATGCAGGTGGATCTGCAGTCCATCTGTCTTTTTGCCGATGAGGAACTGATGGATCAGGTATGGCTCAACCTGATCGACAATGCCATCAAGTTTTCGCAGGATAACGGCACCATCATCGTCCGCGCACAGATGCATGGCGACAGTGTCCACGTCATGGTGCGCGACTACGGCATTGGTATGGATGAGGTGACCAAAAGCCGTATCTTCGAGCGGTTCTATCAGGGTGATACCTCAAGAAAGCAATCGGGCAGCGGACTTGGACTTTCCCTTGTGCATCGCATCGTCCAGCTTCATAAAGGCACCGTCCGCGCAGAGACCAACCTTGGCCGCGGCACCGCCATGATCGTGGAACTGCCAAAAGGGCAGTCCGTTGATCTTTCAATAGAATAACAAACATCCCGAACTGTCAGTTCGGGATGTTTTGATTCTTTATTTGTTTTCGTTTTTCCGACTCAAATGTCTTTTCAATACCAAGTTGATATACTGAGAGAAGGATCGATCTGATTCCTCTGCCAACTTCTTGATTTGTTCAATAATATCTGCATCCAATGTAATACTGACCTTTTGCTTTAAAGGTTTCAATCCATATCACCTCTGCTGCAAGAATACTACAAAGAAGTATAAAATATTGACTTATCGCCTTTAGTAGTATAAAGTAGTATCTGGTGATGCAAATGGAGCTATACTTTGAAATTCTTGAGAAGCTGTTGCAGGATAGGGATGCGGACATGATGCAATGGAAACAAACCATGGATCATGCCGTTGAAATGAAAAGCTATCAGGCGTTGCAGCAGATCAAATGTATCCTGCAGGATGATTCTTTGACGGATGAAGATTGCTTTGAGAAAATTGAACAGATCGTATGTGTTTTTGAACACCTTGGAAGCGGCTGTGAAAACCGCCATGACTTTGGATGATAAAACCCTGCCTTTGTTGTAAGAAAAGGCAGGGTTTTGTTTTAATCGTTGGTCAGATTTCCGTCTCCGCTTACGGGGATGGCGTCACCTAAGAATGTGGGTTCGGGCTTAAACAAGGCGGTGAAGCAGTCCTTGCATCGCGCGGCGATCTCCCTAACTTCGCGGTAAAACTGCCCGTAGCGCACATTGGATTCCACCGCGATGCCCTCGGCATCAAGACCCAGCGCCCGTGCGACAAACACCGCGCGGTACAGGTGGTATTCTTGTGTGACGATGAGGATGCGCTCGGCACAGAATACGTCCCGTGCGCGGTACATGCTTTCATAGGTGGAAAAACCTGCATGGTCCATGAAGATGTCGCAGGAGGGGATGCCTGCATCGATGGCGTATTCCTTCATCACGTTCACTTCGTCATAGCTTTCCTGCCCGTGGTCGCCGCTCATAAGCAGCTTGCCCGATGCGCCCGATTCGTACAGCGAAATGCCCATTTCCAATCGGTCGCGCAGCATCATGGTGGGCTTGTCGCCGCGCACGCCGCAGCCAAGGACGAGAATGCAGTCGTATTGTTTTTGCCTCGCTTCTTCAAAACTTACAAAATGTC
>JAGBGW010000121.1 GCA_017935825.1 Clostridia bacterium | reverse complement strand
ATGGGGAAGACCAGTGCAAGGGTTATCCCGGTCATGAGGAGATCGAGCTTGCATTGATCCGCCTGACGGAAAAGACGGGCGAGGCGCGCTATGCCAAGCTTGCCAAGCATTTCATCGACCAGCGCGGTGCATCGCCCAGCTACTTCCAGGGCGAGCTGGACCGCAATCCTACTACGCGCTATCCCTGGGGTGATGGACCGCTTGCAGGTATGCGTTACTTCCAGGCGGATAAGCCCGTCCGTCAGCAGGAGGCTGCCTACGGTCATGCCGTGCGCGCCTGCTACCTGTACAGCGGCGTGGCTGATGTTGCCCGTGTCTGCGGTGACGAAAGCCTGTTTGAACATGCAAAGCGCATGTTTGCAAATATCGCAGGGCGCAGAATGTATGTAACGGGTGCGATTGGCTCCAGCGGCTACGGCGAAGCCTTCACCAGCGACTACGATTTGCCCAACGACTCTGTTTACGGCGAGACCTGTGCTTCCATTGCCCTTGCATTTTTCACCCGCCGCATGCTGCAAATGGAGCAAAAGAGCATCTATGCCGACGTGATGGAACGCGCCATCTACAACACCGCCCTTGCAGGCATGAGCCTGTCTGGCAAGAATTTCTTCTACGTCAATCCCTTGGAAGTGGAGCCTGAATCCCTTGCCTTTGACTACTACAAAAAGCATGTGCTGCCCGAACGACCCAAGTGGTACGGCTGTGCCTGCTGCCCGCCCAACATTGCAAGACTTACCGCATCCATTGGTCAGTATGCATATCTGCAAAACGAAGATGGGGCATATGTCAATTTGTTCATCGGCGGCGAGGCAGACCTGCCCGATGCAGGTTTCAAACTGAACGTCACCACCAACTATCCCTGGGAAGGTGAGATCGCCATCGATGTGACCGAATCCGCAGGCAAGAAGCTGTACATCCGTGTACCCGACTGGAGCAAGACCTACGAAGTGAAGGTCAATGGGGTCGTCTGTGACATGGATACCTGCGAAGGCTATGTCTGCATCGAACCTGCCAAGGGCGATGTGATCCTGCTTTCACTTGACATGTCCGTGCGCCGTGTCTATGCCAATGCCCGTGTCCGCGAGGATGCCGGTCTTGTGGCAATTCAGCGCGGACCCATCGTCTACTGCGTGGAGGAAATCGACAACGGCAAGTGCCTGCACAATCTGGTGCTGCCCCGAGGCGCTGCATTTGAACAGACCTTTGAAAAGGAACTGCTTGGCGGCGTGGTCGTATTGAAGGCACAGGGCAAAACCCTTGCTGCAAAGGAGGATGCTCCGCTTCACGCTTACGATGCACCTTGCTATGAGGATAAGCTGATCACCCTTGTCCCGTATTTCCGCTGGAACAACCGCGGCAAAGGGGAGATGCGTGTCTACCTTCGTGACGGCATGTAAAAATACGCAAAAAAAACGTCCTTCCGAAATGGAAGGACGTTTTTGATTTACAAATCAATATCAGAAGATGTTGATGGTGTAGATGACCTGATCGATCTGGCTTGCAAACAGCTCATATTCTGCAGAAAGTGCGGCGTCAGAGGTGTCGTAGGGAGTGCCGGCAGGATAGGTCAGGTAGTATTCATACCAGGAATCCTCACCGATCAGTTCGCCGGAACCGGTGTAGGTGCCGGGTTCATAATACTCGATGAAGAACAGAGTACCGTCAGCGCCTGCTGCATCGTTTGCGATGGAGTAGAAGCCGTATGCGTTATCGGGCATGTAATAGTCGACCTTGCCGACCCATTCTGCGGGAAGGGAAATCTCGAACATGCGGGTAACAACGCGCTCGCCGATGACCTGGCCTGCATCGTTGTACATGTGAGCCATCAGCTCATATGCAACGGAGCAATCGCTCAGATCGCAGCCGGTGACTGCATCTTCAAAGGTGACGGTGAACTCAATGTAGTCACCGTTTTCGATGATGTAGCCGTCGGACAGAATGCTGTCGAAGAAGAAGTTGCCGGTAGCGATGGCGGTACCGTCGGTGTCATAAAGGCGAATCATCAGGTCTTTGACCTGGTCAATGCCAAATTCGCATTCATTCCAAAGCGTCAGCTCTGCCACAATATCGTCACCTACATAGGATGCGCTGTCTACGGTAATGTAGGTCAGACCTTCGTAGTAGACAAGTTCGCCGGTGGAAGGCACAATTGCTTCTTCTTCAGGAGCATCTGCAACGGCATTTTCTTCTGTGGGAGAGAAAATATCCTCAGCCACGATGCCGGCAGATTCAAATTCATCTACCACGTCATTTGCAGCCTTGCCGACCAAAATGGAGCAAGCTGCAACCAGCAGGATGATCACTGCCAGCAGGCTCAGCAGAACGATCAGAACGATCTTGCCTGCAGACATGGACTTCTTCTGCTTGGGGGCAGGAGCGGTATACTGGGGTGCAGCATACTGTTGGGGGGGTGCGTACTGGGGCTGTGCGGGAGCCTCGTATACGGGAGCCTGGGGTGCTTCGTATACGGGAGCCTGGGGTGCTTCGTATGCGGGAGCAGCGGGTGCTTCATATACGGGAGCCTGAGGTGCTTCGGGTACGGGAGTTTCTGCCACGGGTGCTGCGGGAGCAGCATCTACGGGTTTGCCGCAGTTGGTGCAGAACTTGCCCTGTACTTCGTGACCGCAATTGGTACAGAACATAGGGAATGTCCTCCTTCGAAATATTATCAGATGTGGTATAACGTCCATCCGTTTGTATCATCATATCATAAAGAAAGAATTCTTTGCAATAGGCACCTTGACACAGATTTCATATAGAAAAATACGTATAATATTGAAGAATCAAGGTTTTTCGCATTTGGAAGGAAGAATATTACAGTATACGGTGAAGTTTTTCATAAAAACTTCTTAGTTTGGTAATTTTCCTGGTAAATTTCTGTTGCAAGAAAGCGAAATTTTTTCTATAATAATAAAGGCCCATTGGGCAGATATGGAAAATATCATCCATGGGTTTTCTGTTTGTTTGTGAGCCATTTTACAACAAGTACCTTAAAGGAGGCAAAATTCAAATGGCAAAGTATGTTTACTTGTTCAGCGAAGGCAACGCCAACATGCGTGAGCTGCTGGGCGGTAAGGGCGCAAACCTGGCTGAAATGGTCGGTCTGGGCATGCCCGTACCCCAGGGTTTCACCATCACCACCGAGGCTTGCACCCGCTACTACGAGGACGGTCGCAAGATCGCTCCCGAAATCGAAGCAGAGATCTTCGAGTACCTTGCAAAAGCTGAAGAAATCAACGGCAAGAAGTTTGGCGACACCGTCAACCCCCTGCTTGTTTCCGTTCGCTCCGGTGCTCGTGCATCCATGCCCGGCATGATGGACACCATCCTTAACCTCGGTCTGAACGACGAAGT
>JAGBGW010000120.1 GCA_017935825.1 Clostridia bacterium | reverse complement strand
GCTTCGATCGATTCTTGTACAACACGCCAAGACTGGATCGATGCCAACGCATCCGCACAGCAGATTTTGCTGGATGAGTATCCCGTGATTCCACTGTTTTTCCGCTGTAGTGTGCTGATTGCGGACGAAAGCATCACAAATGTGCAGCCCATCGATGCACTGGATGCATTTTATAATGCGGATCATTGGATGATCCTGCCCCAGGAAAACTGATTTTTTCCTCTTTTTCATCGAATATTCATCATACCGTCACTTTCAAAGGGTATGATAAGATCACGGAAAGAAAATAAGCTTCCGAGAAAGGAGCAGATTGTATGGATTATCCCAACGATTCCATGAACAATGATAAACAGCAGGAAAATGCATCCGAGTATGTGGATGGCATTTCCACTCAGCCCTATGTGGATCGGGTGTATGAACCTGTAAAGACTGCAGCGGACGGCACAATGCCCGAGTACACTGCACACAATGTTTCCTACAGTGAACCTGTAAAACCTGCCAAAAAGCAGCGCCATGGTGTGACTGCACTTGTGCTTGTACTTTGCATGGTGGCTTCTCTCATCTTTGGCTTTGGCGGCGGTGTTGCAGCGATGACACTTTTGGATGAGGCACCGCAGCAAAGTGCACCCCAGCAGCAGGACGTGCAGACACAGCAGGAACAGGAACCTGCCTACGAAAATGCAGCGCCTCTGTCTCAGATCGCCCGTGACGAAGAAAACCTTCGCTCCGTGCCCGAGGTGGTTGCAGGTGTTGCAGATTCCGTGGTTGAGATCACCACCGAGTCCGTGGTCAACAGCGTCTACATCGAACAGTATGTTACAGAAGGCGCAGGAAGCGGTGTCATCGTATCGTCCGACGGCATGATTCTGACCTGCCATCACGTCATTGAAGATGCCACCAAGGTCACGGTACGTCTTCGAAGCGGTGAACAATATGAAGCACAGGTCATTGCAAGTGACAATATGAGCGATGTGGCGATCCTGAAAATCGATGCAACCGGTCTTAACGCTGCACCCATCGGTGACTCCGATGCACTGTTGGTGGGCGAGGAAACCGTGGTCATCGGCAACCCTCTGGGCTCTCTTGGCGGTACGGTTTCCAACGGTATCATCAGTGCCCTGGAACGTGAGATCGTCATCGGAGGCGAGCGTATGACATTGCTTCAGACCAATGCAGCCATCAGCCCCGGCAACAGCGGCGGCGGTATCTTTGATATGTACGGCAACCTGATCGGTATTGTGGTTGCAAAATCTGCAGGCAGCGGCGTGGAAGGTCTTGGCTTTGCCATTCCCATCAACTACGTCATGGAAGTTTATGACGAACTGCAGACAAATGGCTATGTAACGGGTCGTGCAGCACTTGGTGTTGCGCTGTCTGAGCAGACGGCAATGTCCTTTGGCGGTGAGTCCCGCGCTTATGTTGTGGTCACTCAGGTTATAGAGGATTCTCCTGCACAGGCGGCAGGCATCCAGATGGGCGACATTATCCTGTATGTGGATGAACTTGAAGTCACCTCTGCCCAAAGTGTCGTGGACTATATCCGTCAAAAGAGCGTGGGTGATACCGTTCAGCTGCAGCTTCTTCGTGGCAATCGCACCGTGTCGGTTACCGCTGTACTTGCAGAAAGCAAACCTGCCCAATAAACACATGCGCCTTGCGGAACATTTCCGCAAGGCGATCTTTCAATAGACGAAAATGGAGGTGAAAAGCTGTGGGATATCATTTGCTTGTTGTGGATGATGAACAGCGCATCCGCCAATTGATTTCAAAATACGCTACCTTCGAGGGTCATACTGTCACCGAAGCTTCGGATGGTATGGAAGCGGTGGAACTTTGCCGTGCGCAGAACTTTGACCTGATCATCCTGGACATCATGATGCCCGAACTTGACGGTTTTACCGCCTGCAGACAGATCAAAAAGCTGACGGATACGCCCGTGATCATGCTCTCCGCCCGAGGCGAAGAGTACGACAAAATCCATGGTTTTGAACTTGGCGTGGATGACTACGTGGTAAAACCCTTTTCTCCAAGGGAGCTTATGATGCGTGTCAATGCTGTGATGAACCGCGTTTCCTCTAAAAAACAGGAAAGCGTAAAGGAAATCGTCACCTTTGACGGCATCACCGTGGATTTCACAGGCCGTCTTGTCTATATCGACGGGGAAAAGGTGGATATGTCGCCCCGCGAATACGACCTTTTCTTCTACCTTGTGCGCAATCGCGGTGTGGCACTGTCCCGTGAAAAGCTGATCACCGATGTGTGGGGTTACGACTTCTACGGCGATGACAGAACCCTTGACACCCATATCAAGCTTCTACGAAAGCGTCTTGGTGATTACAGCACCAGGATCGTAACGCTTCGCGGCGTGGGGTATCGCTTTGAAGGATAAATCAAGAAAAGAGAAACGGATACCCAGTGTCAAAAAACGCTTGATTATCTGCCTGAGCCTTTTTGTTTTGGTGATTTTGGTTGCCATGTGGCTTTTGCAGACGGTATTTCTTGACGAATGCTATGAACTGATCAAGCGGCACGACATGGCTACCATGGCGGAGCGCTTTGCAGAACATGTGGATCGGCCGCAGGAAGCACAAAAATTCCTTGCCTATTGTGAGCAGAACGGTATTTTTGTCCGTGTGGTGGATGAACGTGGCGATGATGTCATCTCGTCCACCCATACAGGGGAATTGAACGATTTATACGGCGTATCTTATTATGACCTTGTTGCCTTGATCATGGAGGCAAACGCAGGCGACGGTACAGCGTATGTATCCTATACGGCAAATGAAATCGCAGTGCCGCAGATGTCGCCGCAAAACCCTTTCTTTGATCTGCAGGAAGCTCGTATGGCACGCTATGAGGGCATGGTGTATCTAAAGCTTGCTTTGCGGGGGGACGGTTCCACCGTCGCGATCCTGCTCAATACGCAGATCACGCCCCTTGATGCCACCATCAACACACTGCGCATTCAGATTCTGTTTATGTCCATCATTGTGCTTTTGATGGCAGTGGTATTGGGTATCCTGATTTCCCGTACCATCTCCCGTCCCATTGCGGAAGTCAACAGCCGTGCAAAAAATCTTTCCCAGGGTGTGTACGATGCGCCGCAGATCAAGCGCGGTTATCGGGAAATCCGTGAGCTGAACAGCACGCTGACCGAGGCAGCCTATGAGCTTTCCAAAACCGAGACCATGCGCCGTGAATTGATCGCCAATGTGTCTCACGATCTTCGCACACCCCTTACCATGATCACCGGTTATGCAGAAGTAATGCGTGACATCCCGGGGGAAAATACCCCACAAAACGTGCAGGTGATCATCGATGAAGCACAGCGGTTGAGTGAACTTGTAAATGATCTTCTTTTTGTTTCCAAAACCTCCGCAGGGATGGAACGTCTGGAACGTGAAGATTACAATCTGACGGAAGATATCCGCATCCTTCTTGAACGCTATAACCGACTGCGCGGGCAGGGGTACTCCATCAGCTTTGAGGCAGAAAACGAAATCTTTGTCAATGCCGACCGCGCCCGCATCCAGCAGGTGCTCTATAACCTGATCAACAATGCAATTGCCTATACCAACGATAAGAGCGTTGTCATAAGGCAGCTGGAGCAGGGCGATACCGTGCGCATCCAGATCGTGGACCGCGGCGACGGTATCGCGCAGGAAGATTTGAGTCTGATCTGGGATCGCTACTACAAAGTGGACAAACAGCACAAACGCGCACAGATCGGTACGGGCCTGGGACTTTCCATCGTCAAGGGCATTTTGCAGATGCATGCAGTGAAATTCGGCGTGCAAAGCCAGCTTGGCGCAGGCAGTACTTTCTGGTTTGAACTGCCAAAGACCGACAAGTAAAGTTATAAACGGTAACAAAACGTAAGAATTTGTCTCAAATTTTTACGTTTTGTTCTATTTGTATACAGTTACGCTGGCATTTATATAATTTTTATGTTATACTGCGAACATGATATTTGAAGGAGGCGATCTTATGTCGAAACGTCGTTTCGGTGATCGCAAAGACGGTATTCGTGTTCGTAAAATCGACAGCATGTTTGTGCTGATTCCGCAGGTTATGCGTACCCGTCTGGACTCACAGGTCCATTTTGAAGAAGAAATTGCACTGGATGCAATGGAAAAGTTCATCCGTGAGCATAAAGAGGATATGCCGTCGCTGACCACGATGCATATTGTCGCTGCAGCGCTTGTTCGCATGATGGCGCTTCGTCCCTGTGTCAACCGCTTCGTTGTGCACAATAAACTCTACGCACATACGGATATCAGAATCTCCATTGCTGTCAAACGCGGTATTACGGAAGAAAGTGAAGAGGCGACCATTAAGCCCTTGTTTAAACCCACCGATACCATTTATGATGTGGTGCGCAGCATGGATGCAGAAATGGCTGCCATCGAGGGTGAAGGCAGCGAAAACGATACCGACGTTGCGGCAAGAATTCTGGGTAAACTTCCCACCTGGCTGCTCCGCTTTGTGGTTCGTCTGCTCTTCTTTATGGACAACCATGGCTGCCTGCCCAAATTCCTGACGGATCTTAGCCCCTGGCACACCAGTGCCTGGATCACCAACGTAGGGTCCATCGGTCTTTCTCCCGTGTATCATCATCTGTATGAGTTCGGTACCGCAAGCTTTTTCCTTTCCATGGGTAAAAAGCGCAATATGCCTGCCAGTGACTTTACAGGTGAGATTCAGACCAAGCGTAAGATCGGTATTCGCGCAGTTGTGGACGAGCGTGTCTGCGATGGCTATTACTATGCCACGGCACTTCGTTCCTTTACCAAATACCTGACCCATCCCGAATTGCTTATGGAACCGCCCAAAGAAGTCAAGCGCGATCCCGGTGTGGATTGGTCCCGTTACGAATAACAGAATCTTTTGCGGCAAGGCGGATGCTTTGCCGCTTTTGATTGACAGAAAGAGGTTACCAGGGCTATAATAGCAATGTTGACTTGCCGGCGTGGCGGAATTGGCAGACGCAGGGGACTTAAAATCCCCCGAACTTGTTCGTGCCGGTTCGATCCCGGCCGTCGGCATCTCAAAGAAAAAGCAGGTGTGAAAAACACCTGCTTTTTTGTATAAAATAATTCCTGCGCCGCACAATAACAGCAAAAGGCGGGATGAAAAAATGCAGGTACTGCTGCTTACGATCGTGATGCTGTTATTGATTTTGGGAAAATGTCTGGATACTGTTTGGGTGGGGTTGGAAAAGAATCGCATAAACAGCGTGCTGTTTTTTTCTGTGCTTTGTATAAGCGAGCTTTTTCCATGGCAGCTGCAGGCAGGGAAAGTCTCTTTGCAGCCGATCACACTGCTTTTGCTGCTGTGTGCAGGCATATTCTTCTTTGTTCATACACCACAAGGGTGGATGCGGTTTAAAGCTGTGCTTTGCGGCTGCATCTGCTGTGCTGCGGTATACTTTTGTTCCCTGTATTTTACAGAATACACGGATGAAATCCTGCAGGAAAAAACAGTCTATGCGGCGCTTGTCATATCGGCATGCGCTTACGTTCTGTGCTCCGATTTTGCAGGCGCCATGTGTGCAGCAGTGCTTGGC
>JAGBGW010000119.1 GCA_017935825.1 Clostridia bacterium | reverse complement strand
GCTGGTTTTTGAAGTGATGAGCTTCACCTCCTACACCTGGGTCGCACATGAGCAGAACGAACGTGCCATGCGCGCTGCCAATACCTACATTGCGGTGGCTGTAATCGGCGGTCTGGTGGCGCTGATGGGACTTTTCCTGCTGGATCATGCACTGGGTACGCTGCAGATCAGCGCGCTGTACGAGGCTTCTCATGGGCTTACAGACAAAAGCGTTCTCTACATCGCAGGCGGCTGTCTGCTCTTTGGCTTCGGTGCAAAGGCAGGCATGTTCCCTCTGCATATCTGGCTGCCCAAGGCGCATCCCGTGGCGCCTGCCCCTGCATCGGCACTGCTTTCGGGTGTGCTGACCAAGACGGGCATCTTCGGTGTGCTGGTGATCTCCTGCGAAATTCTGCGCTATGACCACGCCTGGGGCATCGTCATCGTCACGCTCGGCACCATCACCATGGTCCTTGGCGCAGTGCTGGCACTTTTGAGCGTGGACTTAAAGCGTGCGCTTGCCTGTTCCTCCATGAGCCAGATCGGCTTCATCCTCATCGGTATTGCCATGCAGTGTCTGCTTGGGGAAGAAAATGCACTTGCCGCCAACGGCACCATGCTGCACATGGTCAACCATTCGCTGATCAAGCTGGATCTTTTCATGGTGGCAGGTGTTGTATACATGAACACCCACACGCTGGATCTGAACAAGCTCAAAGGCTGGGGCAAGGGTAAACCGATCCTGAATCTTTGCTTCCTGCTGGGGCTGCTTGGCATCGGCGGCATTCCCGGGTTCAACGGCTATATCAGTAAGACTCTGCTGCACGAAGCCATCGTGGAATATGCCCACCACAGTCATCTTGCATGGGTCACGGTGGTGGAATGGCTGTTCCTCATCAGCGGCGGCATTACGCTGACGTATATGTCAAAGCTTTACATCTGCCTGTTTGTTCTGGGTGATAAACCCAAGGATGAAAAGCGCTGCATGTCTCCCCTGTCTGCATTTGCCATTTTGACCTCCGCGCTTTTGATCCCTGCACTTGGCCTTACCCCCCATCTGACGATGGATCGCATTGCACATCTTGGCACCCATTTCATGCATGCAGGTGAACATGCGCACGCGGTGCATTACTTCATCTGGATGAACTTAAAAGGCGCGGTGATCTGCATCATCGTGGCGATCATTCTCTACCTTTTGGTGGTTCAAAAGTTACTGATGAAAAAGCAGGACGGACAGATCATCTATCTGAACCGTCTGCCTGCGAAGATGGATCTGGAAGATCTTTTCTATCGTCCGCTATTGCTTGTCTGGCTGCCAACGATCTTTGGCACGCTTATGAGCTTCTTTGGCGAAAACAAGATCCTGAAAAAGCTTTGCAGCGGTGTGATGAAGGCAATTTCCACACTGACCAAATGGATCTGTGACCTGCCCCAAGTTACAAAGCATCTGCAGCGTTTTGCATCTTTCGTCTTTGCAATGGTTTGCAACATTCCCGACGGCATCGTCTATCTTCTTAGAAAGACCATCTATCGTGACAGCCCCTTCACCCCCCATGAGCACAGGCATTATGCCCTCATCCATGGCTTCGGTGCTTTGATCGATGGTACAAGACGGCTTCTTGGACTTCCGCCCAGAGAGGATGAAAGTTATGCTGAGCTGATGACGGATGCTGCATCCACCATCGCACAGACCACACGGGGCATCGCCTCCAACTTCTCCTTTGCACTGCTGATGGCCTGCATCGGTATCTGCATGGCGATCGTGTATCTGCTCTTTATTCCAAGATAAGTTAAAAAGCGGTTCTGTTTGGAACCGCTTTTGTTTGTTATCGGACAAGTTTTACAAGGTATTCTTCCGTCCCCTCTTCAAACTGTTTTTCTTCCGTCAGCATAAACCCGTGCCGCATGTAAAACGCAATGGCGCGGGTGTTTTTGTTCAGTGCCCAAAGGTGATCGCAGTGCTTTTCCTCAACCGCAAACTGCAGAAGCTTTGCGCCGATGCCTTTGCCCTGCAGGACGGGTTCGATATAGAGCTTTTGTACTTCGCTTTCATGAATTCGCACAAGACCCTTGACTGCACCGTCGTCATAGACGTATGTGCGGGACAAAAGGTCTTCATCTTCCAGATACTTTTGCATCAGCTTTTCCACCGTCAACTCTTTAAAATAAAAGAAATCGCTTTGGAAGATGGGATAAAAATTGAGCCGATAGTTGAACACTTCGATCTCCGCAAGGCGGGATGCATCCGAGGGTTCAGCTTGTCGAATATACTGCATCATGCTTCACCTGCAAGGAAGTTTAAGATATCCTGCGCGTTGGTGTCGGGTTTGACCTTGGGCATCACATGGCAGATGACACCATCTTCGTCGATGATGTAGGTGGTGCGTACAACGCCCATGGAGATTTTGCCGTAAAGTTTCTTTTCCTTCCAGACGTCATAGGCTTGGATCGCCTGAAGGTCGGGGTCGGCAAGCAGGATGAAAGGCAGGTCGTATTTTTGTGCAAACTTCAGGTGAGAAGCGACAGAATCCTTGCTGATGCCGATGACGACGATGTCTTTTTGCCTAAAAGCATCATAGCTTGCCGCAAAGGCACAGGCCTGTCGGGTACAGCCGGGGGTATTGTCTTTGGGATAGAAGTACAAAACCACCTTTTTACCGCGGAAGTCGGACAGGGAAACTTGGTTGCCCTCCTTATCGGGCAGTGTAAAATCAGGGGCTTTGGTGCCAATTTCAAGCATAAGATTTTCTTCCTTTCACTTAAATTCCTGCCCTATGCAGAATGTCGGATGTGATTTCCACCACATTGTCGATCGGAATCTGCGTGCCGTCCTGCATGACAATGGTACGGCTATGGGCATCGATCTTTTTGATGAAGCCTGTTTTTTCCTCGTAACTGCCGCCGTCTTTTCTCGCATCGGGCACAAAGTGCGTGATATGAACCTGCGCATCGGGGTATTCCAAAAGACGATGCAGGCGCACGTCCAGCTGTGCACGGCTTTGTTCATCCAGTTCCACCTTTTCCTCCGTCAGACGCCCCGTCTCGGCAATGGCGGCATCGTAGCCCGTCAGCGCCGCAAAGGGTGAAAACTGCGCCGCGCGGTCATGCAATGACATGGGCGGATGGGTTTTGGACACATGGTGCGGCAGGTGAATGATGTCCTCGTAGGTATCGTCGCGCGTTACTGCCATGGGGACTGTACCATCTGTGCGCCAAGGGAAAATACCTGCTGCAATTCCTTGGGGAATTCAGTTTGTCTGCGCTGACGCTTTGCTTCAG
>JAGBGW010000118.1 GCA_017935825.1 Clostridia bacterium | reverse complement strand
TGCCGTGGGCAGCTTCAGCGACACGGCACCTTTTGAAAGAAAATCTTCCACCGTGCGGTAGAGCAGCGCCTCATATTCATCCATATCGTCGATGAAATGATCGGTGTATAGTCTCTGGGCGTTGGTGTCGTTGTGGTCGCCTGCGGTATTGTTGTAGCCAAACAGGAAAGGATTGACGCGAAGAGAAGGGCGAAGCAATTCCCCATGACCATTGTTACAGCCGGGATCCCAGTAGGTATCCAGCATAACGGCGTGATAATGGCAATCTTCCTTGAGCACCTTCACATGCCATTTGGGGTCGGCGTGGCATTCTTTGGCACGGGCATCATAGGCATCCCATGTTTTGGCACAGAGCGGTTCATCCATGCCGTACAGTTTCTGCATGGCATTTGTCAGCCAATGGTAGTAGGAGCGACCGCCAAGTTTTGCATGCCATGCATCAAATTCCGCCGCGCAGGTGGGCGTTTTCACACCGCACCATTCAAAGGAAACATAGCTGTGGGCAAGGATGTCGGCAAGTCCCATCGCCGCCTGTTGCTCGTCGGGCAGGTGGTGGCAGTGGGTATTGACAGCGGTCAGCTGCGAAAGATTTTCAAATTGATATGCCATAAGCGCTCCTTTATTGTTCATCATCATAATATGTATACTTTTGGTGTATCAAAAAAGCGCAGAATCGCTTCTGCGCTTTTGTTTTTACTTCATGACCACAAGTTCGTACTCGCGGGTACCAAGGCCGATCTTCTCTGCATGTGCAAGAGTGCCCTTCCATTCAACGGAAGGCTCGGTGTTGGTGAAGGGATCGCCCAGATCGACGAAACCGGGCTTTGCCATGTTGTCGCCAAGGACGGAGTTGGGGTTTGCTGCAACTTCGCAGGACTTGTCAAGGCTTGCCTGGTCGATTGCAACTGCATCGAAGGATGCCAGCATGCCAACGTTGGGGATGATGGGTGCATCGTTCCAGCTGCAGCAGTCGCAGCAGGGGGATACGTCCATGATCAGGTTGATATGGAACTGGGGACGATCCTGTACGATTGCCTGGGTGTACTCAGCCATCTTCTTGCCAAGGTCAAGGAGCGCCGCATCTTCCACAGCACGGATGGCGTCGAAGTTGCAGTTGCCGATGCAGCGGCCGCAGCCTGCGCACTTGTCTGCATCGATGTGAGCCTTTCTGCCTTCAATATAAATCGCATCGGAGCCGCAATGCTTGAGGCAAACGCCGCAGCCACGGCACTTGTCCTGATCGACGTAAGGCGTGCCAAGGCTGTGCTGTTCCAGCTTGCCTGCACGGCTGCCGCCGCCCATGCCAAGGTTCTTGATGGCGCCGCCGAATGCCATCATTTCGTGACCCTTGAAGTGGTTCAGGGAAATAACGATATCCGCATCCATCAGTGCACGGCCGATCTTAGCTTCCTGTACCAGTTCGCCGTTTTTGACGGGAACATAAGCTTCATCGGTGCCCTTCAAGCCATCTGCGATGATGACATGGCAGCCGGTGGTGATCTCGTTGAAGCCGTTGAGCTGTGCTGCATCGATGTGATCCAGAGCGTTTCTGCGATAGCCGGGATACAGGGTGTTACAGTCGGTCAGGAAGGGCTTGCCGCCCAGT
>JAGBGW010000117.1 GCA_017935825.1 Clostridia bacterium | reverse complement strand
GTGGCTTTGTCCGTCACGTCGTGAATCCATTTGCCCGAACGGATGCGCCAAAGCACAAAGAATGTCTTGAAAAGCGAACCGCTGGTTTTCAATAAATACATCCACACGATACCGCTTTCAAACACCAGCGCCGCGATGGCTGCCGCAGGCAATGCGTAAAGCCATGTGGGCAGAACATCAAAATACATGCCCACTTTGCCGTCACCGCCGCCGCGCAGGATGCCGCCGATACCCATGGTATTGACCGCATGGAAGGGCGCAATGCAGCCTAACGTGACGATCATAAAGTTTGCGATCCAGACCGCATCGGGGGAAAGTTTCATCAAAGGATAGAGTATGGTTTCTGCAACTGTATAGCGGATGCCGATGAGCACAAAAAGGTTGATGATGCCAAGGAGCATGGAAAGCTTGGTCATGCTGATGGCAGTGCGAAACGCAGATTCCTTTCCCCTTTCGCCGATGGCTTTGCCGATGAGCACAGCGCCTGCATTTGCCGCCGCGGACATGGCGATGGCAACGATGCGTTCCACATTGGAAGCAAGCGTGGATGCCGCAAGGATCGCCGTACTGCCCTGCATATAACCCATGACCACAGTATAAAGCGTGGTGCCAAGGGACCAGAAGGTTTCGGAGATGATCACGGGCATGGCATAGCGGAAGAAATCCCGCAGGACGCTTTTGCCCGGATGAAGCAGAAGCTTTGCATCAATGCGGAAGGTCTTATTTTTCTTTGCATGCACGATGACGGCGATGATCTCAAACACGCGGGAAAGCGTCGTTGCGATCGCTGCACCTTCGATACCAAGGGCAGGCATGCCAAGTTTGCCGAAAATCAGCACCCAGTTGAAGAAGATATTCAGCAGTGCCGAAATGCCAAGGATATACGCGCCCAGCTGGGGCTTTTCCATACTGCGCCAGATGGCAAAGTAGATACCGCTGACACAGGAAAGCACATGGGCGATGCCGATGATCCTGCCATAGCGTGCCGCTAAGGGGACAAGGTCTGCGTTGTTGGTAAGCAGCCCCATGATCTGTTCGGGGAAAATCGCGATAATACCCGAAAACAGGATGGAACAAAGAAGCCCTGCATAAAGTCCTGTACCAAGCACGCGGCAGATGGTACCTTTATCCCCCTTGCCGTGGTACTGCGCCGTCAGTACACAGGCGCCTGCCTGCACACCGAACAGCATGATCGACAGCACATAAAAGGGCGTATTTGCCACCGTCATGGATGCAAGGTATTCTTCCCCCAGCGCACCCACCATCATGGTATCGCAAAGGCTCAATGCGTGGGAGATCAGATTCTGCAGCATGATGGGCAGCATCAGTAAAAATGCAGTTTCATAAAACCCTTTTTCCGCCCGAAGACGGAAGATGGAAGATTTACTGTTCATCATAGCGGGGCAGGTCTACCATGCGCGGTGCATGACCCGTATGCGGCAGGAGGATTTTGAGAACATCTTCCATCGAAAGCTTCAAGGTGGAAGTGTTCTTGCAGGGATGACAGCACATGGTTTCATCCCGAAGAAGCTCTTCGTCGATCAGAAGATTGACTTGATGCTCCTTGTCAAAAAGAAGTCCCAATACGCTTGCGGAACCGGGGGTACAGCCAAGCATGCGCTCCATATCCTCCCCCGAAGCAAAGGAAAGACGGGCGCTTTGAATCTGCTGGGTAATATCCTTTGTCTTGAAGGGCTTATCCCCCGGCATCAAAAGAAGATAGAAATTGGTCTTCTGACGGTTGCAAAGAAAGAGATTTTTACAGATCTTACCCTGCAGTACTTCTTCCACCAAAAGGCAGTCTGCAATGGTATTTGCCGCATCGTGATCGGCGCGGTGGAAGGAGATGCCAAGTTTTTCCAGCGCATCGTAGACCAGCTCTTCATTGGGGGTTCGCTTTTCCTCGGGACGGGCGGTGTAAAGCACCTTGTCCACATAAAATTCCATGGTTTTCACCTCATATTTGTGCATACAAACACGCCTTTTACAAAACCGTCAAAAGGCGTGTTATACATTTGTTTCTTATTTTTGTTCCCGTGCCTGGGAAAGCATCTCCTGGGCATGGGTGATGTAGGCGGTCTGCCCCGCTTCGCCGCCCAGCATACGGGCGATTTCCGCCACGCGGCCGTCCGCATCAAGGTGGACAACGTCTGTTTTGGTGTCCTGACCGTCGGAGGATTTGCCCACGGTCCAGTGACCGTCGGCTAGCGCCGCCACTGCAGGCAGATGGGTCACACACAGCACCTGCTTGTGCTTTGCAATGTCCGCCATCTTTTTGCCGATGACCCATGCGGTGGTGCCGCCGATGCCGCTGTCGATCTCGTCAAAGACCATGCTTTGTACCTGTTCATCATTGGCGCAAATGGTTTTAAAGGCAAGCATCAGACGGGAAAGTTCGCCGCCGGAAACGGTCTTATCCAGAGGCTTTAATG
>JAGBGW010000116.1 GCA_017935825.1 Clostridia bacterium | reverse complement strand
GCTACGGCTATCAGTTCTGGCGCTACAGCAACAACGGCTTTGGCTGCCTTGGTATGGGCAGCCAGTGGGCAATGTGCCTGCCCGATCTTGACATGGTAGTCGTCTGCACCGGCGACACCCAGGAACTGCAGCAGCGTCAGTACGCAGCCATCAACCTGTTCTACGACGTGGTCTATCCTGAAATTGCAGAGGGGGAGATCGCAGTGGATGCAGATGCAGCAGCCAAGCCTGCAGCGATGACGGCTGATCTTTCCATCCAGACCGTACCTGGCGCAGTCACCTGTGACACCGCTGCCCGCATTGCAGGCAAGACCTTCAAGATGAATGCAAATCCCCTTGGCTGGAAATATGTCCGATTCGACTTTGAAGGCGATGAGGGTGTTCTGTCCTACGAAAATGCTCGTGGTGAAAAGCAGATTCACTTCGGTCTTTGCAAGCAGGTCATCTCCGCCTTCCCCGAGACCCACTATTCCGGCAAGCGGATCATGGAGCCCAAGGGTGTGGGCTATCGCTGCGCAACCAGCGCTGCATGGGACGTGGCAGGCAACCTGACAATGTACTGCTACATCATCGACGATTACTTTGGCACCTTGAAGATCAACTTCGGCTTCCGCGATGATTCCGTTACGGTCTATGCATCCAAGGTAGCTGAATGGTTCCTTGACGACTATCAGGGTTCCGGCACCGGTCATCTGGCATAAAAATTACAACAAAAGCCATATCTTCGGATATGGCTTTTCTTTTTTGCGGATTTTGTTGTATGATAGAGAGGTAAAAACTTATTATTGGAGAAAAAACCATGCAACTGATTTTTATTCTTGTGGCGTTCGGCGCCTGCATCGTGGGCAGCATCTGCGGCATCGGCGGCGGCGTGATCATCAAACCCGTGCTGGATGCATTCGGCGTGTATTCCGTCAGCACCATCAGCTTTATGTCCGGCTGCATCGTGCTTTCCATGACGGCATATTCCGTTTTGAAAGTACAGATCGCAAAGGAATCCGTCATTGAAAAAGGCACTTCCACCTTCCTTGGCATCGGCGCTGCCATCGGCGGCATTGTGGGCAAGCAGCTGTTTGACATCGTCAAGAACCTGTTTGATGCGCCCAACACAGTAGGTGCCGTACAGGCCATCGTCCTTTTGATCGTCACACTTGCTACGCTGATTTACACGATCAACAAGAGCAAGATCAAAACCTTGCAGGTGAAAAACCCCATCGTCTGTGCACTGATCGGTCTTGCCCTTGGCATGATGTCCGCATTCCTTGGCATCGGCGGCGGTCCCATCAATTTGGTGGTGCTGTACTACTTCTTTTCCATGGAAACCAAGCAGGCGGCGCAGAACTCCCTTTACATCATTCTGCTTTCCCAGCTTGCAAGTCTGATCTTTACACTCATCACCCGCTCGGTCCCCGAATTCCCCATCGTGATCTTTATCCTTATGGTGCTGGCAGGTATCGGCGGTGCAATGGCAGGTCGTGCCATCAACAAGAAGATCGACGGCAAAACCGTCGGAAAACTTTTTGCCGCACTGCTTTGCGTGATCATGCTGATTTGCTGCTACAACGCATGGCGTTTCCTTGCAATATGACACTTTTTGACCATACCGACATCACTTGCGTCGGTATGGTCTTTGTTTTTTCTGCATTCTGCAAAAATGCGAAAATATGTGTAAATGCTTACAGTTACAGGGTTTTTGTAACATCCGACCGCAAAACTACACAATCGTTACCGAGCTTTTTGCAACGGAATGTTCGGATTTTTGCGTGCTTTGTATACAAAATGTGCTTTTTTCAGTATTTTAGCGAAATGTATTGACAATTAAATCCGAATGTATTAAGATAGCGTTGGCGAAACGTTAAGGATTCGCCAACGAACTAATATCATATACAAAGGAGCGTATGGAAACATGCAGAACAAAAAAGCGCTGTTCGATTTTAAAAATCGCGGCAGCAACGTAATGACTGAGGTCATCGCAGGTTTTACCACTTTCGCAACTATGGCTTATGTACTGATCGTACATACCGGTATGATGATCGACGCAGGCATGGACGGCACCGGCGTTATGCTGGCAACCGCACTGATCTCCGGTGTTATCACCATCGTCATGGGTCTGTTCACTGACCTTCCCTTCGCACTGGCTCCCGGTATGGGTACCAACGCAATTCTCGCTTACACCCTGGTAGCAGGCGGCGTTTGCGACTGGCAGACCGGTATCGGTATGATC
>JAGBGW010000115.1 GCA_017935825.1 Clostridia bacterium | reverse complement strand
TATCGAGCGCGAAGATGCCATCGATGCATTTTTGAAGGGCGATGTGCCTGCGACCCAGGGCGAAAAGTACGTTTCTGCCTTGGAATTTGTACTTTCCCGTCTTTCCACCCCCATCGAAGAGGATGACCTTGTCCTTGGCCGCATGGTGGAAGGTCCCATCCCTTATGAGCTGGAAGAAGTGCCCGGCAACGGCTTTTCCCATGTGGGCAACCCCTTCAAGCCCACGGGTACCCGTGAGGCAGGTCATATCAATCTGGACTATGCAAGTTTAATGCAAAACGGTCTGGATGGCTTGGTTTGTCAGATGGAAGAAAACGCCAAGACCGCTGCGCAGAAGGAGTATGCTGCACTTTCCCGTCGCGCGGTGGAAGCCGTTCGCGCATTTGCCGCCCGCTACGCCGATGCGGCAGAGAAACTCGGCATGACCCGTCAGGCGGAAGCCCTTCGCATCGTGCCCTACAAGCCTGCCTATGACATGTTCTCCGCCGTACAGGGCGTGTGGATCGTGGAGATGATCCTTTCTTGTGTTACCGGCGGTCGTGACTTTGCCTATTCCCGTTTCGACATGAGCTTGTGGCCTTATTATAAGGAAGAAGAACGGGAAGATCAGCTGCATATTCTGGAAGCGTTCTACCTGAAAAGCAACGAGATCGGCGGCATGAACTCCGACGTCAACGAGGACCGCATGCCCGTGCCCTGCACCTCCACCAACATCTACATGATGCTGGGCGGCCGCGGCGCGGAACATGTGCTGCCGCTGAGCCTTCTGTTTTTGGAAGCGGCAGGTAACGTGCACCTGCCCCAGCCCATCACTGCACTTCGCATCGCATCCGACAGCCCCATGGAATGGAAGCTTGCCTGCGCGGAAGCTGCCCAGTCCCTGAGCGGTCAGGCCAGTTTCTACAACGACGATGTGCTGATCCGCAATCTGAAGGAGATGGGCTACACCGACGAACGGGCGCTGAATTATACCATTTCGGGATGCAACCGCGCCGACTTCATCGGTCACCAGACCTGGGATAAATTCCACAGCGCACCTACTGCACTGATGAAAGCCTTCTATGACGAAAACAACGAGACCATGGAAGACATCCTGCAGGCCTTCCACGATCATTTCTATGAGGACCTTTACTCTGCGCCCGGCGCCATCACCGTGCCGCAGGAAGAGGAAGTACATTTCTTCCTTGAGTCCCTGCTTGCACGCGGCTGTGTGGAAAACGTTTGTGACATTGAAAATGAGGGGCAGTACATGCCCACGGTGGTGCACCATCTGGTAGGCACCGCCACCGTCGGCAACTCCCTTGCCGCCATCCAGAAGGCTGTCTTTGACGACAAGATCATGACGCTGGATGAATTCCGCGCCCTTGTCCGCAACAATTTTGAAGGGGAACCTGAACTGCATCAGCTCATCCGCAGCCGTTACCCCAAGTACGGCAACGATGATCCCTGGGCGGACGGCTGGACGGCAAAAGCCGCCAACATTATGGTGGATGCAACAAGAGAACTGAACGAAGTCTACGACCGCATCCACATCCCCGGACTTTACTCGCTGTTCTATCACCACTGGCTGGCAGAGGGTGTGGGCGCAACCCCCGACGGCAGACTTGCTCACGAGCCCTTCAGCGAAAACCAGTCGCCCACCTACGGCACCGATCACGAGGGCATCGCGGCGCTGCTGCACTCTGCGGCAACACTGCCCCACGAGAAGATCGGTTGCGGCGGTTTGAATGTCCGCATCGAAAAGCGTATGGATAACGAGCTCATCGTCGCCATCGCCGACACTTACTTTGCCATGGGCGGCGTGAACCTGTGCCTCAACGTCATCGACCGCGAGACATTGCTTGCGGCCTACGAACATCCCGAACTTTACCAGACCCTTTGCGTGCGCATCGTCGGCTTCTCGGAGATCTTCGTGCGACTGCCCGAATACTATAAACAGGAACTTATTAATCGCACTTCCGTCGCGGTTTGATTCGACAAAAATTTAATCTAAAGGAGAACAAACAATATGGATGTCCAAAAAGCCAGAGAGCGACTTTTTGCAAAGGATGAGACCTTCGGTTACATCGACCGTGAGCGTGCCATCGATGAATTCCTTGCAAAGGGCAATGTGCCCGAAAACCAGGGCGAGCGCTACGTTGCCGCACTGGAATACATGATGACCCAGCTTTCCCCGCTGATCATCGGCGATGACCTGATCCTGGGCCGTATGGCAGAAGGTCCTCTGCCTTATGAGCTGGAATACGTCCCCGGCAATGGTTTCTCCCACGTGGGCAACCCCTTCCCGCCCACCGGTGGTCGTGACGGCGGTCACATGAACCTGAACTACGCATCCCTTCTTGAAAATGGCCTTGGCGGCATTGCAGCAAAAATGGAAGCAAATGCCAAGACCGATACCCAGAAAAAGTACGCATCCCTTGCACGCCGTGCGGCAGAAGCTGTCCGCGGTTACGCAGCACGCTATGCAGACGAGGCAGAAAAGACAGGACGCGACCGCGCTGCAAAGGCTCTTCGTCAGGTGCCCTACGGTCCTGCATACGATATGTTCTCCGCTGTGCAGAGCATCTGGCTTGTGCAGATGATCCTTTCCTGCGCCACCGGCGGCCGTGACTTTGCATTCTCCCGTCTTGACGTGGTGCTGATGCCCTTCTATAAGAAGGAAGAAGAGGACGATATCCTGGAAATCCTCACCGCGCTTTGCCTCAAGTGCAACGAGATCGGCGGTCTTTCCTCCGACCTTTCCGACCGCATGCCCATTCCCTGCACCTCCACCAACAACTACCTGATGCTGGGCGGCAAGGGTGCAGAGCATGCATTGCCCATGAGCCTGCTGTTCCTCAAAGCCGCTCATGCAGTACACCTTCCCCAGCCCATTCCTGCCATGCGTATGTCGAAAGACAGCCCCATGGAGTGGAAGCTTGCCTGCGCCAAGGCTTCGCAGGAGCTGGACGGACAGGTGGCATATTACAATGACGATGTGCTGATCCCCAACCTGATCGAACTGGGTTATCCTGAAGAATATGCTCTGAACTACACCATGAGCGGCTGCAACCGCGTGGACTACCCCGGCCACCGCTCCGCTGACGGCTACCACAATACCGTTGGTCTGTTCCTTCGCACCTATCATCAGGAAGACGTCCACGATCTTGACAGCCTCATCGAAGCATTCAAGGTCAACATGAAGTGGGAAGCTGAGACTTTCGAAGGCTGCCAGCTGTTCGATCCCGAGGAAGATATGCATTTCTTCCTTGAATCCATGCTCCTTCGCGGCTGTGTGGAGAACGTCTGCGACCTTGAAAATGGCGGTCAGGACATGCAGACCGTTGTACACAACCTGACGGGTATGGCAACCATCGGCAATTCCCTTGCCGCCATCGAAAAGGCTGTTTATATCGACAAGCTCCTTACCTTTGACGAACTTCGCGACCTGGTCAAGAATAACTTTGAAGGCAATCCCGAACTGCATCAGCTCATCCGCAACCGTTACCCCAAGTACGGCAACGATATCGAAAGAGTGGACCGCTGGACTTCCATCGCAG
Source organism: Clostridia bacterium (assembly GCA_017935825.1). Lineage (GTDB taxonomy): Bacteria > Bacillota > Clostridia > Christensenellales > Maliibacteriaceae > RGIG9107. Next base: position 2,295 of record JAGBGW010000115.1, on the reverse strand, counting down.
CGAATATCATGGTTGACGCAGTCCGCCAGATGAACGACGGCAGATACGACCGTCTGCATATCCCCAGCCTCTACTCCCTGTTCTTCCATCATGAACTGGGTGAGATGATCGGCGCTACCCCCGACGGCCGCCTTGCAGGCGAAGCCATCAGCGAGAGCCAGTCTCCCACCTACGGCACGGACAAAGAGGGCATTACCGCACTTCTTCAGTCCGTCAGCCAGCTGCCCCACAATAAGATCGGCTGCGGCGGTCTGAACGTCCGCATCGAAAAGAAGCTGCCCGATGAGATGGTTGTGGCATTGGTGGACACCTACTTTGCACTTGGCGGCATGAATATGTGCCTGACGGTCCTGAACCGCGACACACTCCTTGCAGCCATGGAGCATCCGGAAGAATACCAGACCCTTTGCGTACGTATCGTCGGTTATTCCGAAGTATTCGTCCGCCTGCCCGACTACATGAAACAAGAACTGCTTGATCGTACGGCGGTGGCTGTATGACAGGTAAAATCGTAAGAATTCAGCGCTTTTCCACCACCAACGGTCCGGGACTTCGAAGCACCGTGTTCGTCAAGGGCTGCCCCTTGACCTGCCACTGGTGCCACAACCCCGAGATGCAGGAAAGTAAAAAGCAGCTGATGGTCTATCCCGAACAGTGCAAAGCCTGCGGTTTTTGTGTAAAGACCTGCGAAAATGGCGGTCACAGTTTCGTGGACGGCAAGCACATCGTCGATCGCACCAACTGCGTGCTTTGCGGCAAGTGCGAGCAGATGTGCCCCCACTCTGCCATCGAGCTGGCGGGTCAGGATGTGGAAGCATCGGAAGTCTTGGAACGTCTGCTCCGCGATCGTCCCTTCTACGATTCCTCCAAGGGCGGCATCACCATCTCCGGCGGCGAACCGCTGGCGCAGTTCAACTTCACCAAGGAACTGCTGCAGCTTTGTAAAGCGGAAGGTCTGCACACCTGCCTTGATACCTCGGGCTGGGGCGGCAGAGCCGCAGAGCTTGTGGAATGGGTCGATCTCTACCTTTGGGATTTCAAGGAGTCCGACCCCGAGCGTCACAAGTACTACACGGGCGTGGAGCTGGAACCCATTTTGGATAGCCTGCAGAAGATGAACGATGCAGGCGGCAAGTGTTTGCTGCGCTGTCCCATCATCCCCGGAGTCAACGATCGCGATGAGCATCTTTCAGCAATTGCAGAACTTGCAAACCGCATGCCCTGCATTCAGGTCATCGACCTTGTGCCGTATCATCGTCTGGGCGTGGCAAAAGCTGATGCCATCGGCATGCATCAGGATGAGTTTTCCTCCCTTACGCAGGAAGAAAAGGATCATTTCCTGTCCGTGGTCACGGCGAAAACCAACACCCAGGCAAGATGGATCTGAGGCATATTGTAAAAAGGGTGTAACTTCGACACCCTTTTTACAATTGGGTTTTATAAGGAGTAATTGTAATGGCGGGAAAAACAGAAGAGACAAGAAAAAAACGGGTTGATATAAAGCATATTGCACAAGATGTTGGCAAAGTTGCATCTGTTGCGGCTGATAATGTAGGAAAAAAGGCTGTGGCAGTTGCTGCAAAATCACAGGAAATGGTTTTGGGAGCTGTGGATCAAAACGGAAATGGCGAAATCGATATTGAAGACGTTATTATTATGGGATTAAAGGTTCCAGGGATTCAAATTGATCGTTCGAATTTCTTGCAAAAAGAACTGCAAACAAAGGTTTCACAAGACATGATTGATGTTGCGATTGCCCAAAATCCGCTTCAAGCCAAGATTCCGCAAGAAATAATTAATAAAATTGCGGACGAAGTAATTAAATTTGAGAGAACTTGTGTTTCTGGGATTTCAGCAGCATTGGGAATGCCTGGTGGTGTTTCAATGGTTGCGACAATTCCTGCGGATATTGCCCAATATTATGGATACATGCTCCGTGCGGCGCAAAAACTTATGTATTTATATGGTTTTCCTGCTATTGATTTGGAAGAAAAAGGACAAAAATTTGATTCCGAAACAATGAATGTATTGATAATTTGTTTGGGGGGTTATGTATGGTGCGGTTGGCGCAAATAATGCATTGAAGGCTATTGCAAAAGCGCTTGCAGTTGGTGTTGAGAAAAAACTACTGAGAACAGCATTGACGAAAGGGACCATTTATCCAATTGTAAAAAGTGTAGCAAAGTGGTTTAGTGTAAAAATGACGAAGGATGTTTTTGCTGGTTTCTTCAAAAAGGCAATTCCTGTTGTTGGTGGTGTGCTTGGTGGGGGAATAACATTTTTATCATTCAAGCC
>JAGBGW010000012.1 GCA_017935825.1 Clostridia bacterium | reverse complement strand
TTTATCGACGAGCTGCACACCATCGTGGGTGCAGGTGCAACAGAAGGCGCCATGGACGCAGGCAATTTGCTTAAACCCATGCTTGCACGCGGCCAGCTGCACATGATCGGCGCAACCACGTTGGATGAATACCGCAAGCACATCGAAAAAGATGCGGCACTGGAACGTCGTTTCCAGACCGTGCTGGTGGAGCCGCCTACGGTGGAGGACCCCATCTCCATCCTGCGCGGCGTGAAGGAGAAGTTTGAAATTCACCACGGCGTGCGCATCAGTGACGGTGCATTGATCGCGGCGGCAACACTGTCGGACCGCTACATCACAGAGCGCTTTTTGCCCGACAAGGCCATTGACTTGATCGACGAAGCAGCCGCCATGATCCGCACCCAGATCGACTCCGTTCCCACGGAATTGGACGAAGCCCAGCGCAGACTCATGCAGCTTGAGATCGAGCGTGAGGCACTGAAAAAAGAGACCGACGAAAAGAGCGCGGCGCGCCTTGCACACATCAGCGACGAGATCAAAAAGCTGGACGAACAGGTACGCGATATGCGTGCACGCTGGGAGGCGGACAAAGCCCGTATGCAGCAGGGCAAGCAGGCACAGCAGAAGCTGGAGGAAGTCCGCGCACAGATCGAGCAGGCAAAGCGGGACTACGACCTGGAACGTCTTGCCGTCCTGCAGTACGGCGAACTGCCTCGTCTTGAGCAGGAAGTTGCCGACTACAACGCAAGGCAGCAGGCTTCCATGCTTTCCAGCGAAGTCACCGATGAAGAGATCGCACAGGTGGTCTCCCGCTGGAGCGGCGTACCTGTGGAGCGTATGGTGGAAACTGAGCGTGAAAAGCTGCTTTCCCTCGACAAAAAACTGCACGAGCGCATCGTGGGGCAGGATGAAGCCGTCACCGCTGTGTCCGAAGCCGTACTTCGCGCAAGAGCAGGCCTGAAGGATCAGAATCGTCCCATCGGCTCGTTCCTTTTCTTAGGACCCACGGGCGTTGGCAAGACCGCGCTTGCAAAGGCGCTGGCAGATGCACTGTTTGACGACGAGGCAAACGTGATCCGCATCGACATGAGCGAGTATATGGAAAAGCATTCCACCTCCCGACTGATCGGTGCGCCTCCCGGATATGTGGGCTATGACGAAGGCGGTCAGCTGACCGAAGCCGTGCGAAGAAAGCCCTACTGTGTCATCCTCTTTGACGAGATCGAAAAGGCGCATCCCGAGGTTTCGGATATCCTTTTGCAGCTTCTGGATGACGGAAGACTTACCGACAGTCAGGGCAGAACGGTGGACTTTAAAAACACCGTGGTCATCATGACCTCCAACCTTGGAAGTGACATGCTGCTTTCCGCTGCCAAGCGGGGCGAAGAGATCACCGATACCGTGCGTGATGGGGTGGAGGGCGTGCTGCACAAGCATTTCAAGCCCGAGTTCTTAAACCGCATCGATGATATCGTGCTGTTTACGCCCCTTGGCAAGGACGCCATCTGCAGCATTGTAAAATTGCAGACCAAGGCCCTGGCAGATCGCATGGCGGAGCTTGACCTGAAACTTGAGGTAACACCCGAGGCACTCTCCTTCATTGCCGATGAAGCCTACACCCCCGAGTTTGGTGCGCGTCCCGTGGCACGCTACATCCAAAAGCATCTGGAGACACAGATCGCCCGCATGGTGTTGTCTCAAAAAGCGATGAAAGGCGCAACAATTGTTGTGGATACGGCAGAAAATCAACTTTTATATACGGTAAAGTAATCAAAAACACTTGTCAAAAGCGTGTCGGTTGTGATAGAGTATATGAGTATGCTCATATAGGGAAGTGTATCATTTGATAGGTGCACGATGAACCTTTTGAAATAGTGAATGGGCGAATCAGGAAGGAGTCTTATCATGACCGCAACCATCGAAAATGTAGAAAAGAACCAGGTCAAACTGACGATCACCGTTGATGCAGAGACCTTTGGCAAGGCAGTTCAGGCAGCATACCTGAAGAACCGTGGCCGCATTGCAGTGCCCGGCTTCCGCAAGGGCAAGGCACCCCGCAACGTGATCGAGCAGTACTATGGCAAAGAGGTTTTCTACAGCGACGCTATTGACGCCGTTTATGAAGAAGCTTATACCGCAGCAGTGGCAGAGCACAACGTTGAACCCGTTGACATGCCCGCAGTTGATATCGTCAGCATCGATGAAAACGGTTTTGTTTTCACCGCAACTGTTGAAGTAAAGCCCGAAGTCGTTCTTGGCCAGTACAAGGGCGTTGAGGTTACCCGCGTGACCTACACCGTACCCGAGTCCATGGTCGATGCAGACATCGAGGCAACCCGTGCACGTCAGGCTCGCTTCGTCGCAGTTGAGCGCGCAGCAGCTCTGGGCGACACCGTGCTTATGAACTATGCAGGCACCGTCGATGGCGTAGCATTCGCAGGCGGCACCGCAGACGATCAGACTCTTGAACTTGGCAGCGGCCGCTTCATCCCCGGTTTCGAGGATCAGCTGGTTGGCGTCCAGGCAGGTCAGGAAGTGGACGTTAACGTCACTTTCCCCACCGAGTACCACGCAGAAGACCTTGCAGGCAAGGATGCAGTATTCCACGTTGTCGTCAAGGAAGTTCAGGAAAAGCAGCTGCCCGAGCTGGACGATGAGTTCGTAAAGGACATCTCCGACGAGTGCGACACCCTCCAAGAGTACCGTGCAAGCGTACGTGCTCGCCTTGAGAAGGAAGCTTCCGATCGCGCAGACAACGACTTTGACAACGATCTTCTCACCGCAGTTGTTGCAAACACCGAGATCGAAATCCCCAACGCAATGATCGAGCGCCAGATCGACGCACTGGTCCGCGACATGGAGCAGAGCATGTCCTATCAGGGCATCTCCCTTGACATGTTCATCCAGTACACCGGCACCACCATGGAAGAGATCCGCAACCGCTATCGTGCAGAAGCTGAGCGTCGCGTCAAGTCCCAGCTTGTCTTTGAAGCAATCATCGCAGCAGAAGGCATCGAGGCAACCGACGAGGATATCGATTCTCAGATCGTTGAGTTTGCTCAGAGCGCACAGCAGGATGTGGAAGAGATCCGCGCAAAGGTCGACGAGCAGCAGCGCGCATACATCGCAGAAGATGTTGCAATCCGCAAGACTTTCGATCTGCTTCGCGCCGAGGCAGTGATCACCGATGTGGAAAAAGTATACGGTGCAGCTGAGGAAGCTGAAGAGGAAGCAGACGCTGAATAATTTTCAGCGAAATAATTGCATAGAATAATTTCGGCGCGCCATAGGAATCATTTCTTTGTGGCGCGTTGAAATTTAAAAGCAAAATCAACCCGATGGGGCATTGACCCGTCGGATGAAAAAAGGAGTGTATCAGATGAGCCTTGTACCCATTGTTGTTGAACAGACCAATCGCGGCGAACGTTCCTACGACATTTATTCTCGTCTTTTGAAGGATCGCATCATCTTCCTCACCGGCGAGATCTATGATGAAATGGCAAACCTGATCGTGGCACAGATGCTGTTTTTGGAAGCGGAAGATCCCGATAAGGATATCATGCTCTACATCAACAGCCCCGGCGGTTCCGTAACCGCAGGTATGGCGATCTACGATACGATGCAGTATATCAAGTGCGAGGTATCTACCCTGTGCGTTGGTATGGCTGCTTCCATGGGCGCATTCCTTCTTGCAGCAGGCGCAAAGGGCAAGCGCTACTGCCTGCCCAATGCAGAGGTGATGATCCATCAGCCTTCGGGCGGCGCAAGCGGTCAGGCAACTGACATTGCAATTGCGGCAGAACACATTCTGCGTACCAAGAAGCGTATGAATGAGATCCTCGCAGCACGTACCGGTCAGGATATCGAGACCATCGCCCGCGATGTGGAACGCGATAACTACATGTACGCTGACGAGGCACTTGCCTACGGTCTTGTCGACCAGATCGTCGAAGCCAGAAGATAAGCAATCAATTTTCCCATACGGGAGGAGAAACACATGCCGAACAATTTTGATGATCGCGGCGGCGTCAAGTGCTCGTTCTGCGGTAAAAATCAGGATGACGTGCGCCGTCTGGTGGCAGGTCCCGGTGTTTACATCTGCGACGAGTGCATTGAGCTTTGCCACGATATTCTCGACGACGAGTTTGAACAGACTGCAAAATCTGAGGAGTGGGGCGATCTACCCAAACCTGCACAGATCAAGGCAGTGCTGGATGACTACGTCATCGGCCAGGAGAAGGCAAAAAAGTCCCTGGCAGTGGCAGTTTACAATCATTATAAGCGCATTACAAGCAAGATGGAGGACGACGGCGTAGAGCTGCAAAAGTCCAATATTCTGCTTCTTGGTCCCACGGGTTCGGGTAAAACGCTGCTTGCGCAGACCCTTGCCCGCATCCTGAACGTCCCCTTTGCCATCGCCGATGCCACCAGCTTGACTGAGGCAGGCTACGTGGGTGAGGACGTTGAGAACATTTTGCTCAAGCTCATTCAGGCTGCAGATTGGGACATCGAGCGTGCAGAGCGCGGCATCATCTACATCGATGAAGTTGACAAAATCGCACGCAAAAGTGACAATCCTTCCATCACCCGTGACGTATCGGGCGAAGGTGTTCAGCAGGCTCTGCTGAAGATTCTGGAAGGTACCGTTGCATCTGTGCCCCCGCAGGGCGGCAGAAAGCATCCCCATCAGGAGTTCCTGCAGATCAACACCACCAACATCCTGTTCATCTGCGGCGGTGCATTCGATGGTCTGGATAAGATCATCTCCAGCCGCGTTGGCAAGAGCGTCATGGGCTTTGGCGCAGAGGTCAGAAGCAAGGCAACCGAAGATGTGGGCGAGCTTTTTTCCCAGATCATGCCCGAAGACCTTCTGCACTTTGGTCTGATCCCCGAATTCATCGGTCGTCTGCCCATCGTGGCAACGCTGGATCTGCTGGATGAAGCAGCACTGATCCGCATTTTGAAGGAGCCCAAGAATTCGCTGGTGAAGCAGTATACGAAGCTCTTCTCCATGGACGGCGTGAAGCTGAACTTTGAAGACGAGGCACTTGCTGCCATCGCACATCGCGCTGTGGAACGCAAGACCGGTGCACGCGGTCTTCGCGCCATCGTGGAAGAAATTCTTCTTGGTATCATGTACGACATTCCTTCACGCGAGGATGTGGATAGCTGCACCATCACCCGTGAAACGGTGCAAGAGAATAAAGAGCCCGTGCTGAGCCTTGCAGAAGGCTCCGTGCGCGCACTGAACGCTGTAAACGAATAAGAACTAAGCCCACAAATTTTGTGGGCTTTATTTTTTCATAACAACAACCCTCTTGCCACTCGCTTGTAAAATGGGGCGGCAAAGGGTATAATACAATCGGATAATTTTTTGAAGGAGGAACTGCAAATGTCGCAGAGTAAAGTTGCAATGGTACTGCCTTTCGTGGCGCTTCGCGGTCTTACGGTTTTTCCGGATATGGTGATACATTTTGATGTTGGCCGTGAAAAGTCCGTGGCAGCCTTGGAAGAGGCGATGATGGGCAACCAGCTGATCTGTGTGGCTGCACAAAAAGATGTGCAGGTCAAAGACCCCAAGCTGGAAGATGTCTATTCTGTCGGCACGGTGGGCCGCATCAAGCAGATTATTAAATTACCCGGAATGAACATCCGTCTGCTTGTGGAAGGTCTCTACCGCGTGCGCGTGGTGGAACTGACCAAGCAGGAGCCGTATCTGGAAGCACTGGTGGAAAAGGAAGCAGAAGACTACGAACCCACCGCCCAGACTGAGGCTTATGCAAAAAGTGCAGTTGCACTGTTAAAAGAATACGCAAAAATCAACGGCAAGATTTCCAATGAGACCCTTGGTGTCATCAACGGTGTCAAGGATCACGGTCGCCTTGCCGACCTGATCGCCACCAACGTGCTTTCCACCTATCAGGAAAAGCAGGAGATTTTGGAACTGTTTGATCCCGAGGCACGTCTTGCACGTCTTGTGGAAATGCTCAATCGCCTCATCGAGGTCGCAAAGATCGAGCAGCAGATCAATTCCAAAGTCAAACAGCAGATGGACAAGGTCCAGCGCGAGTATTACCTGAATGAGCAGCTTCGCGCCATCCAAAGCGAGCTGGGCGATAAGGACATCACAGGCGAAGTGGAGGAACTGGAGGCACGTCTTGCAAAGACCCCCGTCAGCGACGAAGCAAGAGCCAAGGCGGAAAAAGAACTTTCCCGCATGAAGAAGATGACCCAGGGCTCTCCCGAGACCTCCGTCATCCGAAGCTATGTGGAGTGGATTTTGGACCTTCCCTGGGGCATTGAGACCGAGGATAACCGCGATCTGACCCGTGCACAGGAGATTCTGGAAGAAGACCACTTCGGTCTTGAAAAGGTCAAAGAGCGCGTGTTGGAGTACTTGGCTGTCTGCAGCCTGACAGGCGCCATGAAGGGACCCATCCTTTGCTTTGTAGGCCCTCCCGGTGTGGGTAAGACCTCCATTGCAAAGTCCATCGCCCGTGCCCTTGACAGAAAGTTCGTGCGCATGTCTTTGGGCGGCGTCCGTGACGAGGCGGAAATTCGCGGTCACAGACGTACTTACATCGGCGCAATTCCCGGCAATATCATCTCTTCCATCAAGCAGGCAGGTA